>DASSML010000021.1:0-3486 GCA_035688895.1 Gemmatimonadales bacterium | reverse complement strand
CCCGTCCTCGGTCAGCACCGAGCCGAGCACGACGCCGTAGCGATAGCGATCGGAGACCGGCAGGGCGACGGCGTCCGGCCCGTCGACCGCCAGAGGCCGCGGCCGGCGCTCCAGATTCATGGTCGATCGGGTGGACGGGCCGCAGCCGCCGAGAACGGCGAGCACGCCCAGGCCGGCGGTGAGTGAGCGGCGGGTCAGAGAACCCCCGAGGTCGCCAGAGCGGCCCCCTCGGCGAAGCGACGGTACCGGAGCGGCGTCGCATCCATGCTGCCCGCCTGGCCGTCGGAGATGATCTCCGCCAGCAGCTGGCCCAGGGCGGGCGCGTGCATCACGCCGTGCCCTGACGAGCCGTTGGCAAAGAAAAGGTTGGGGCACTCGGGCGCCGCGCCCAGGATGGCGTGCTTGTCGGGGGAGATCTCGTACAGGCCGGCCCAGCATTCGGCCCGGTCGACCGTGGCTCGACGAAGCACGGGAACCCGGGCGTGGGCGGCGCGCTCGACCATATCGACCCACTCCGAGTCGACCCGGGTGTCGAAGGGGGCATCGGGGACGCCGGGCGTGGGCTGCAGCAGAAGCACCCGGCCGTCGCGGACCCGCACATGAAAGCCGTCGCCAGTCCAGATGGTCATCGGCATGGTGGCCGGGAGCAGGTCAAAAGGGGTGGTGGTCGCCGCCTGGCGGCGGAGCGGCACGACCGGGAGCGAGACGCCCGCCCAGGCGGCCACTGCGGCCGCCCATGCGCCCGCCGCATCCACCACCGAGTCGACCTCGACTGCACCCTGGCTGGTCTCCACCGCCGCGATCGACCCGTCGGGTCGCCGACGAAACCCAATGGCCTCGACGCCCCACCGGTGCTCGACCCCGAGGCGGCTTCCGGCACGCAGGTATCCCTCGAGGATTGCGAGCGGCCGGATGAAGCCGTCGGTGGGGCAGTACGCCGCACCCACCAGACCGTCCGTCGCAACGGCGGGATTCACCGCGGCCACGTCGTCGGCAGGGAGCATCACTGCCTCGGTGAGCCCCTCGTCATGCTGGATGCGCTGGCCCCGCTCGAGCTCGGCGAGCTCCTCGGCCGACCCGGCGAGCCAGAGATACCCACACGGGGCGTAGCCCGGATCGACGCCGGTCTCGGCCTGGAAGCAGCGCAGCTTCTCCCGGGCCAGCAGCGAAAGGCGCACGTTGACGGCGGTGGCGTATTGGGCGCGGAAGCCCCCTGTGGCGCGCCCGGTGCTGCCTCCGCCTGGCGCCGGCGCGCGATCGAGCACCACCACGTTCCCCCAACCCCGGCGCGCCAGGTGGTACGCAACGCTCGCGCCGATCACCCCACCCCCGATGACCGCAACGGACGCGCCGCTCATGCGGTGAAGAAGGCGAAATGACAGGCGGCCATGGCTCCTCGTGGCGGGCGCGGACGGTGATGAAGCGGTCGAAGCGGGTCGAGTGTAACTGTTATATTGTCCACCGTATGCCCCGCCAGTCCCCCCGCACGACTTCGCTGCGCCCGTGAGCCGAGAGACGGCCGGCGCCTCCGCCCCCCCGATGCTCAAGCACTGGCGGGACATGAAGGCGCAGCACCCCCACTCCATCCTGTTTTACCGCGTCGGCGATTTCTACGAGATGTTCCACGAGGACGCGACCCTCGCGGCGCGGATCCTCGACATCACCCTCACCTCCCGCGGCGACGGCGTCCCGCTGGCAGGGGTTCCGGTCAAGGCGGCCACCGACTATCTCCGCCAGCTCGTCGCGGCCGGGCATCGCGTCGCCATCTGCGAGCAGGTGGAGGACCCTCGGCTGGCCAAGGGGCTGGTGCGGCGGGAGGTCGTCGAGACGGTCACGCCCGGCGCGCTACTGGCCGAGGGCTGGATCCCCGGGGCGCGGAACAACTGGATGGCCGCGCTGGCGCGGCCGCAGCGGGGCGGCCTGGGGGTGGCCGCCGTGGATCTGAGCACGGGGGAGTTTCTGCTCGAGTCGGTGCCGTCCGACGGCCTGGAAGAGGCGCTCACGCGACTCAACCCGGCCGAGGTCGTCGTGGCCGACGACGATGCGGCCGCACTCCCCGCCGGCGCGGTGTCCCCGCTCCTCACTCGCCGCAGCGGGTGGGAGTTCGATCCCGAGCTCGGGCGCGACGATCTCACTCGCCGCTTCGGCCTCGCCTCGCTCGACGGCCTCGGCATCGGTCCCGATGACGCGGCGGCGGTTGCGGCCGCGGGGGCGCTGCTCCGCTATGTGGGCGAGCTCCAGCCCGGCGGCCTGCCGCACCTGGCACGGCCCAGCATCCGTCGGAGCGGACGCTACCTGTGGCTCGACGACATGACGCGCCGGAACCTCGAGCTGGTCGAGCCGCTCCGCGCCGGAGCCCGAGGCGCGACCCTGCTCGAGGTGCTCGACTGCACGCTCACGCCGATGGGAGGCCGCCTGCTCCGCGCCTGGCTCCTCTCGCCGCTGCAGGAGTCCGACGAGATCGAGCGCCGGCTCGATGCGGTCGAGATAGCGGTGCGGGATGGGCGGGGGCGGGCCCGGCTGCGCGAGGCGCTCGACGGCGTGCGGGACCTGGAGCGCCTGGCCAGCCGCGCCGCGGCCGGCCGCGCCACTCCTCGCGAGCTCGGCGCGCTGCGGGACTCGTTCCGTCGCCTGCCCGATGTCGCCGAGGCGCTCGCCGCCCTGGCCGGCTCCTCGCTACCCGACGGCCGCCGCGCCGCGGCCTTGGGCGAAGCCGCGGAGGAGCTCGACCTCCTGGTCGACCTGACCGCCGAGCTCGGCGCCGCGCTGGAGGACCGACCGCCCCCGACGCTGGCCGAGGGTGGTGTCATCCGTCGAGGGTACGACGGGGAGCTGGACGAGCTGCGCTCCCTGCGCGACGGCGGACGGCAGTACATCGCCTCCCTGCAGCAGCGGGAGCGCGAGCGAACCGGTATCGGCTCGCTCAAGGTCGGCTTCAACAAGGTCTTCGGCTACTACCTCGAGATCACCAACGCTCACGCGGCCCGGGTCCCGTCCGACTACGAGCGCCGGCAGACGCTGGCCTCCGCCGAGCGGTACGTGACCCCCGAGCTCAAGGAGTACGAGGCCAAGGTGCTCGGCGCCGAGGAGCGGATGGCTGCGCGCGAATTTGAGCTGTTCGGCGCGCTCCGTGGCGCCGTCGCCGCCGCAATCGAGCGGATCCAGCGAACCTCGCGCGTGCTGGCCCGCCTCGATGTGTGGGCCGCGCTGGCCGAGGGCGCGGTCGCGGCCCGGTACGTTCGCCCGACGGTGCACCAGGGGTTCGAGCTCGTGCTCAAGGGCAGCCGGCATCCGGTGATCGAGCGCATGATGGCGCGGGAGTCGTTCATTCCCAATGACGTCCGGTTCAGCGAGGCGGAGCGGGTGCTGCTGGTGACCGGACCCAACATGGCGGGGAAGTCGACGATCCTCCGTCAGATCGGCCTGTGCGTGGTGCTGGCCCAGATGGGCGCCTTCGTGCCCGCGGAGGCGGCGACGATCGGGGTG
>DASSML010000020.1:0-12417 GCA_035688895.1 Gemmatimonadales bacterium | reverse complement strand
CCCTGGGCGCGATCCTGCTCCAGCGGTTCGAGTGGATCATCTATGTCTTCGGCGGGATCCTGGTGATCACCGGCGTCCGGATGATGCTCCAGAAGGACACCCACATCGAGCTGGACAGGAACCCGATCGTCCGCCTGGCCCGCCGAGTCCTTCCCTTCTCCGACAGCTACGACGGGACGCGCTTCGTCACCCGGACGAGTCGCGGCAAGCTGCTGGCCACGCCACTCCTCCTGGTTCTGCTGGTGATCGAGTGGTCGGACCTGGTGTTCGCCATCGACAGCATCCCGGCCATCTTCTCGGTGACCCGGGATCCGTTCCTGGTCTACAGCTCGAACGTCTTCGCCATCGTAGGGCTCCGGGCGCTCTTCTTCGTGCTGGCCGGGATGATGGACCGCTTCGTCTACCTCAAGCCCGGCGTGGCCCTGATCCTCATCTTCGTGGGCGCCAAGATGACGCTGAGCCACTGGGTCCATTTCCCCATCACGGTGTCGCTCGCCATCATCGTCCTCATCCTGAGCGGCGCGGTGATCCTGAGCCTCCGGCGGACCGCAGCGGAGGAGGAAATGCCGGCCTAGCGGTTGCCGGGGGCCGCCGGGCTCCCGATCTTCCCCCGCTATGCCACGAACCTCCCTGCTGGCCCGCCTGGGGCTCGACCGCCCCGAGCTCCGGGCCTGGGCCATGTTCGACTGGGCCACCTCCGCGGTGCAGACCACGGTCATGGTGGCTGTCTTCCCGATCTACTTCGTCAAAGTCGCCGGCTCCGGGCTGGCGGAGAGCGGCGCCACCCAGCGCCTGGCGACCGTCAACTCGATCGCGCTCGTGATCATCGCCCTGCTCTCGCCTGTGCTGGGGGCGGTCTCCGACTACAGCGCCGCCAAGAAACGGTTCACGGCCGGGTTCATGGTCCTGGGAGCCGCCGCCACGGCGGCGCTGTGGACCGTCCACACCGGTGATCTGGAGCGAGCGTCCTGGCTCTTCGTGCTGGTCCTCGTGGGTGCGGCCGGATGCTTCGTCTTCTACGAGTCGCTCCTGCCTCACATCGCGCGGCCGGACGAGATCGACCGGGTGTCGACCGCGGGGTACGCGCTGGGCTATGTCGGCGGCGGCCTCCTCCTGGCGCTCAACCTGGCCTGGATCCAGAAGCCGGACTGGTTCGGGCTGCCGTCAGGTCCCGGCCTCTCCGAGTCCGATGCCACCATGCCGGCTCGCCTCGCCTTCGTGTCGGTGGCGATCTGGTGGCTGGTGTTCTCGATTCCATTGTTCCGCCGGGTGCCGGAGCCGCCGGCTCGCATCGAGACCGACGAGCGCCGAGGCGAGAATCCGGTGCGAGCGGCCTTCGTCCGCCTGGGCGAGACCTTCCGCGAGCTCCGAGGCTACCGGCAGGCGTTCCTGATGCTGCTGGCGTTCCTGATCTACAACGACGGCATCCAGACCATCATCAAGATGGCCACCGCCTACGGCACCGAGATCGGGATCGGCCAGACCGCGCTGATCGGCGCGATCCTGGTGGTGCAGTTCGTCGGCATCCCCTGCTCGTTCCTCTTCGGGATGGTGGCGGGACGGATCGGCGCCAAGCGCGCCCTCTTCATCGGCCTGCTGGCCTACACCGCCATCAGCATCCTGGGCTACTTCATGCGGACGGCAACGCACTTCTACGTGCTGGCGGGGCTCGTCGGGATGGTCCAGGGCGGGACGCAGGCGCTGAGCCGGAGCCTCTTCGCCTCCATGATCCCGCCCCACAAGTCGGGGGAGTTCTTCGGCTTCTTCAGCATCTTCGAGAAGTTCGCCGGTATCTTCGGGCCGCTGATCTTCGCCGGGACGATCGCGGCGACCGGCTCGAGCCGGAACGCGATCCTCTCGGTCATCGGGTTCTTCGCGGTGGGCGCGGCTATTCTGGCGACGGTAGATGTAGCGGAGGGTCAGCGGGCCGCGCGCGAAGCTGAGACGCGCTCGACGGCGGGAGGTCGCAGCGGACCTTGAAGATGCTGCCGATGGTCGCGGCCAGAGGCACCGCCAGCGTGCGGGGATTCCGCCCCGCGACCACACAGTGTCCCAGGCTGGTGAGCCGCAGGGTGACAGGGCCCGCGGGAAGCGCACGGAGGGTGAGCGTGTCCTTGGTGCCGATCGGCCGGCCGGCCTCTCCCTCGACTTCGATCACATAGTCGCCCTCGGCCTCGCCATAGGTGGAGGTCTGGACGAATACCCGGCCGGTGCCCGGAGCTATGCAGGAAACGAGGAAGATGGTCTGGGCCTGCTCGGCGGGCCGGGTGTGGATCACGCGGGGGTTGGCTCCGCTCACCATGCATCCCGCGGCGATCCCGGTGAGCTCGAGCCGGTGGTCCCCGGCCTCGAGCCCGGCGAGGGCAATGGATCCGCCGACCGGAAGCCCGTGGTCCTTGCCGTCGAGCCGGACCAGGTAGCCGTCGGTCTGCAGCGGATCGCCCGAGGTTCGGTTCACGACCGCAATCTCCGCGGCGCCCGCCGGCTCCGCCGGCCCGTCACCCCCGCAGGCCAGCAGAGCCCCCAGCGATATCGCTCCAGCCACGTGCGCAGCGTGCATCCGCCGGATCCCTCCCGCGCTCGGCCCAGCGCCGGGGCGCTCCTTCGATCTACGATGCGGTCCCGGCCCGGTCAAGCCACGCCGTGCCCCGCCTCACCACTTGCCCCGGCGACGGCGGCTCCCCTACGTTAGACGCATGACGACCCGGACGACTCGAATGACCCGCAGCATGAAGCGCCGCACTCGCGGCGGTGGCCGGCCGGCCTAGGGGCGTCACGACCTTTTCCCTCGACCTGGAGCCCCGCCGTGCCGCGTGCCGGCGGGGCATTTGCGTTCATGGACGTGTTCGAGCTCACTCGGGCCCTGGTGGCGCTGGAGACTCCGAGCGGTTGCGAGGGGCCGGCCATCGGCCTGCTCGAGGGTCTGCTGCGCGGTGTCGGCTATCAGGTGGTGCGCCAGCCGGTATCGGCGGGACGGGATAACCTCTACGCCTACGTCGGGCACCCCGAGGTCGTCTTCTCGACCCACGTGGACACGGTGCCGCCGTACGTGCCGCTGCGAGAGGACGCCACCACGCTGCATGGCCGGGGCAGCTGCGACGCCAAGGGCATCGCGGCGGCCATGATCACCGCCGCGGAACGCATGCGCGCGCGGGGGGAAACCAGGATCGGGCTTCTCTTCCTGGTCGGGGAGGAGAACGGCTCGGACGGCGCCCGGGCCGCCGCCGACTTCGGGCCGCGGGGACGATTTCTGATCAACGGCGAGCCGACCGAGAACCAGCTCTCGGTCGGGCAGAAGGGCTCCCTCCGGGTGACGCTCGAAGCGACGGGCCGGTGGGCTCATTCGGGATACCCCGAGGAAGGGTCGAGCGCTACCGAGGCGTTGCTCGACACGCTCGAGCGGATCCGCCGCCTGCCCCTCGCGTCCGACCCGCTGCTGGGTCAGTCCACGCTGAACATCGGCGTAATCCAGGGCGGGGTGGCGCCCAACGTCATTCCGGGAGAGGCGTCGGCCCAGCTGCTCTTCCGCATCGTGGAGCCGACCGCGGAGCTTCGCCGGGCGGTGGAGGCGGCAGCGGCGCCCGGCGTGCAGGTGACGTTCGGGCTGGAGCTCCCCTACCACAAGAGCGACCGGGTGCCCGACGGCTGGCCCACGACCGTGGTCAGCTATGGGAGCGATCTCCCATTCCTGGGCTCCTGGGGCGAGTGCTACCAGCTCGGTCCCGGCACGATCCGGGTAGCCCACAGCGACGGCGAGCACATCCGCAAGGACGACCTGCTGCGCGGCATCGACCTGTACGTCCGGCTGGCCACCGACCTCCTGGCCGGGGGGTCCCAATGACCTCGAAGATTCCGGTGTCCATCCTCGGCGCGACCGGGACTGTAGGTCAGAAGTTCGTCCGCCTGCTGGCCGATCACCCGTGGTTCGAGGTTGCGGCGGTCGCGGCCTCGTCGGCCAGCGCGGGCAAGACCTACGGCGCGGCGGTGCGCTGGCGGGAGCAGGTGGACCTGCCCGAGCGGATCGCCGGGCTCACGGTGCTGCCCTGCACCCCGCCGCTGCCGGGACCGATCGTGTTCAGCGCGCTCGACGCTGACGCCGCGGGGCCGATCGAGCAGGACTTCGCGCGCGCCGGCGCATTCGTGGTGACCAACGCCCGCAACCACCGGATGGATCCCGACGTCCCGCTCCTGATTCCCGAGGCGAACGCCGATCATCTGGTCCTGATCGACCGGCAGCGGGAGGCGCGGGGATGGAGCGGCGCGATTCTGGCCAATCCGAACTGCTCGACGGCCGGGCTGGTCCTGGCGCTGGCGCCGCTGCACCAGGCATTCGGTATCGAGAAGATCTTCGTGAGCACCATGCAGGCGGTGTCGGGCGCCGGGTATCCCGGCGTGCCGTCACTCGACATCGTCGGCAACGTGATTCCCCAGATCGGCGGCGAGGAAGAGAAGATGGAGCAGGAGAGCCGGAAGATTCTCGGCCGGCTCGGCCCGGACGGGGTGACGCCGGCCGACTTCCTGGTCAGCGCGCACACCAACCGCGTAGCGGTGGTGGACGGCCATTTGGAGACCGTCTCGGTCGGCTTCCGCCGCCGGGTCACCCCCGACGAGGCGATCGCGACCCTTCGAGCCTTCCGCGCATCGCCGTGCGTGGCGGATCTCCCCTCCTCGCCCGCCTCGCCGGTCGAGGTGGACACCCGGGTCGACCGGCCGCAGCCTCGGCTCGACCTCGAGCGAGGGCGAGGCATGGCGGTGACGGTGGGCCGGGTCCGGCCTTGCCCGATCCTCGATCTCCGCCTGGTGCTGCTGGGGCACAATACCGTGCGCGGCGCCGCCGGTCAGGCGGTCCAGATCGCGGAGCTGCTGGTGGCCGACGGCCGCGTCGGAGGGCGACCGTGATCGTCTGCAAGTTCGGCGGGACCTCGGTAGCCGATGCCGCCTCGATCCTGCGGCTGCTCGAGATCGTCCGCGCCCGCTCGGCGGAGCGTCCGGTCGTGGTCGTCTCCGCGCTGGCGGGGGTGACCGACGCCCTGCTGGCCCTGGCCGAGCCGGTGCACGCCGGCGACGGCGATGGACTCGACGAGGCGGTCGACGCCCTGCTCCATCGGCACGAGACCACTGCCGGTGAGATCAAGGGCGGCGATGCCGCACTGGAGCCGATTCGGGCCGAGACGGAGGCTCTCCGGAGTGCCCTTCGTGCCGCATTGGGCCGGCGGCTTCGGCCCGCCGAGGCGGATCGGCTCGCGGGGTGCGGCGAGATGTGGAGCTCGCGGCTCATCGCGGCCGCCATGGTGGGGGCAGGGGTACCGGCCGCGTGGCTGGACATCAGGCCCATCATGGTTACCGACGATCGCTTCGGCCGGGCGACACCGTACACCCAGGTGCTCTACACCCGGGCGCGGGAATGTCTCCTCCCCCTGGCCGAGGCGGGCCAGGTGCCGGTCACCCAGGGATTCATCGGGGCCACCGCCGACGGGACGCCGACCACGCTCGGGCGGGGCGGGTCGGACTTCAGCGCCGCGCTGCTCGGCGCCGCGGTATCGGCCAGGCGGGTGGAGATCTGGACCGACGTAAGCGGGCTCATGACGGCCGACCCGCGCATCGTGCCCGGCGCCCGGACACTGGCGGCGGCGAGCTACGAGGAGGCCGCCGAGCTGGCGACGTTCGGGGCCAAGGTTCTCCATCCCGCCACCGCGATGCCGCTGGTGCGGGCCGGCATCCCAATCGTGGTGCTCAACTCTCGGCGACCCGAGCATTCGGGCACCATCATCGAACCTTCGGCGGAGCTGGAGCGGATGGGCGATTCCCCGATCCGATCGATTTCCTGGAAGCGCGGCATCACCGTGGTGAACGTGCGGGCCCCGCGCATGCTGGGCACCTACGGGTTCCTGCGCGCGATGTTCGAGGTGTTCGAGCGGCACGAGGTCGTGGTCGACGTGCTCGCCAGCGGCGAGGTGAGCGTCTCGCTCACGGTGGAGGATCGCGCTCGGCTCGATCCGGTCGTGCGGGAGCTGGCGGATCTGGGAGAGGTCTGGGTCGAGGACAACCGGGCCATCGTCGCGGTGGTGGGGATCGGACTCCGCCATACCCCCGGGCTCGCCGCTCGGATCTTCCGCGCGGTGCAGCCGGCCAACGTGGAGGTGATCTCCCAGGGCGCCTCGGCGATCAACATGACCTTCGTGGTGCGGGAGGAAGACGGACCCGAGGTCGTGCGTCGGCTGCACGCGGAATTCTTCGGGTCGTGCTAGGCGGCATTGACGAAGAGGGCCACTCTGTGATGCCATGCGGCTACTGATCGTCGGCGATGGAAAGATGGGACGCGCGGTCGCCGCTCTGGCGGCGACGCGAGGCCATGAAGCCACGATCATAGGGCGAGAGGAGAACGCCCAGGGGCGCGGGCTGACCGCCGAGCGGGTGCGGGGACATGACGTTGCCGTGGAATTCACCCGCCCCGAGGCGTCGCCCGCCAACCTCGAGCGCCTGATCGGAGCCGGCATTCCCGTCGTCACCGGCACCACCGGCTGGGAAGCGGAGCTGCCGCGGATCACTGCCTTGGTGGAGGAGCGGAAGGGCGCGCTGCTGCACGCCGCGAACTTCTCCATCGGCGTGCACCTGTTCCTTCGGGCTGCGCGCGCGCTGGCCGGAGAGTTCGCGGGGCGCGAGGGGTTCGACGGCTTTATACTGGAAGAGCACCACGCCGCCAAGCGAGACGCCCCCTCGGGCACCGCTCGCGCACTGCAACAGCGGCTCAGGGACGCCGACCCGTCCCGGCCCTATCCCATCACCTCGGTCCGCGCCGGCGCCATTCCCGGAACCCATACCGTGAGTCTCGACGGTCCCTTCGAGACGGTGACCCTGCAGCACACGGCACGGAGCCGGGATGGCTTCGCGGCGGGCGCGCTCGCGGCGGCGGAATGGCTCCCCGGACACACCGGGGTCTACACCTTCGACGCCATGTTGTTCGGAGACCGCCGATGACTCGGCTCCAGGGATGCGGCACCGCACTCGTCACCCCGTTCACCGACGACGGCGCCCTAGACCTGCCGGCACTCCGAGCGCTGGTCGAATGGCAGATCGCCGAAGGGATCGACTTCCTGGTCCCGTGCGGGTCCACCGGCGAGGCGCAGACCCTGGATGACGGCGAGCGGGAGCAGGTGGTGGCGACGACGGTGGAGGTCGCCGGTGGGCGAGTGCCGGTAATGGCGGGCGCCACCAGCAACGACACCGCCCGTGCCGTGGCCGAGACCCGGCGAATGTGCGGCCTAGGCGTCGACTACATCCTCAGTGCCACTCCCTACTACAACAAGCCCGGCCAGACCGGCCTCGAGCGCCACTTCGGCGCGGTCGCGGATGCGGCGACCCGGCCGGTCGTGCTCTACAACGTCCCCGGCCGCACCGCGATCAACCTCGCCCCCCGGACCACACTCCGCCTGGCTGGGCATGGGAACATCGCGGGCGTCAAGGAAGCGAGCGGCGACCTCCACCAGATCCTGCAGATCCTGCGGGAGCGCCCGGAGGCGTTCTCCGTGCTCTCGGGCGACGATTGGCTCGCCTTTCCGGTCGTCACCGCGGGCGGGGACGGGCTCATCAGCGTGGTGTCGAACGAGGTGCCGGCACCGATGACGGCGCTGGTCCGCCATTCGCTCGCGGGCGAGCTGGAAGCCGCCCGCGAGTGGCAGCACCGTCTCCTGCCGCTCATGGACGCCAACTTCCTGGAAACCAATCCGACGCCGGTCAAGGCCGCGCTCGCCGCGATGGGAAAGATCCGGAACGTCCTCCGGCTTCCCTTGGTGCCCGCCTCCACGGCTACCGAGGCCGCGCTCGCCGCGGCGCTGGAGCCGTTCGCCCCGGCGCGCCCGCGTGGCTGACCTCGGCGCCCTGCAGACGCAGCTGGAGCGCTTCGCTTCGGGCGTGCCGCCGGGCGAGGAGCCCGCGGCCCTGGACGCCTTCCGCCGGCTCAAGGCGGAGCTCAATGCCGGCAACGCGCGGGCCGCCGAGCGAGGGAGTGACGGGCGCTGGCGGGCCAACGCCTGGGTCAAGGCCGGCATTCTGCTCGGCTTCCGGCTGGGACAGACCGGGCCCGCCGCGCCGGGCGGACCGTTTTCCTTCTATGACAAGGACACCTACCCGCTGCGCGCGCTGGGGCCGGACGACGGCGTCCGCCTGGTGCCCGGTGGCTCGGCCATCAGGGACGGCTGCTATGTGGCCCGCGGCGTGGTCTGCATGCCGCCGATGTACATCAACGTCGGCGCCTACGTGGACGAGGGCACGATGGTGGACTCGCACGCCCTGGTGGGCTCCTGCGCCCAGATTGGCCGCCGGGTGCACCTCTCGGCGGCAGCACAGATCGGAGGGGTGCTGGAGCCGGCCGGTGCGCTGCCGGTGGTGATCGAGGACGAGGTGCTGGTGGGCGGGAACTGCGGCGTCTACGAGGGCACGGTCGTCCGCGAGCGCGCCGTCCTGGCACCGGGCGTCCTGCTCACCGGCGGCACCGCGGTGTTCGACCTGGTGCACGACCGGGTGTACCGGCGCGACGGCGATCGGCCGCTGGAGATCCCCGCGGGAGCGGTGGTGGTGCCGGGGACCCGCCCGGTGCGCTCGGGCCCCGGGCGTGAGGCGGGCATCGGGCTCTACGCGCCGGTGATCGTCAAATACCGGGACGAGAAGACCGACACTGCCGTGCGCCTGGAAGACCTGCTCCGCTGACCGCGCGATGACGACCCACACGCACTATCTCTGGTTCGAGACCAGGAAGCGGCAGGAGATCATCGACATCACCGATCAGGTAGCGGAGCAGGTCCGCGCCAGCGGCGTGCGGGAGGGCTTCGTCCTGATCTCCGCCATGCACATCAGCGCGTCGGTGTTCGTCAACGATCACGAATCCGGGCTGTGGCAAGACATCCTGGCCTGGCTCGAGGGGACCATCGCCCCCTGGGATCCGGACCGGTACCGGCACAACGAGACCGGGGAAGACAACGCCGCCGCCCACCTCCGGAGCCTGACCGTGGGACACGAGGTCATCGTGCCGATCACGGCGGGCAAGCTCGATTTCGGCCCCTGGCAGCGGGTGTTCTACGGCGAGTGGGACGGCCAGCGCCGGAAGCGAGTGATCATCAAGGTCATGGGCGAGGCCGGCTGAGCGAGGCGCTCACCTTGGTGCCGCTCACGGCGGCGGCCAGCGGACTCCGCACCTTGGCCGACGGGCTCCACTTCACCTGCGCTCGACCCTCCGCATCGGTGGTGACCCGCGCCGGCTTGACCGATCCCGAGCCCGTCCGAAGGGTCACCACCCGAGCCGCCACCGGATTGCCGTAGCCGTCGGTCAGTGACACCGTGATCGGCAGCTGGGTCAAGCCTCCCCAGCGGCCCGGACCAACCAGGGTGAGGGCACTGGGCTCTCCCGCCGTCGCGCGGGCCGTGACCACCGCCGACGCGGTATCGTCCTTCAAGCGGATGACCAGCCGCTGCGCGCCGGCCTCGCCGCCCAGCGTCCAGCGGAAGCGGACCTTCCCGCCCGAATCCGTCACCGCCGCACCGTCCAGCGCCGCACCCGATCCGCCCGCCCCCACCAGAGGAACCCCCGCGACCGGATTGCCGTACCGGTCGAGGGCGCGAATCGCGATCGGGGCCTTGAGTGCCTTGCCGACGGTGCCGGACTGGCCGGAGCCCTCCGCCACCGCGACCGCGACGGCGGCACCGGGGCGAGCGGAGGCCGAAATGGTCGTCGGCGGGAGGCTGCGAGGATTGCCCGCCTGGATGCGAGCCCGCTGCCGGCCGGCCTTGGGCCCCAGCCGCCACACTGCGCGAGCCTCTCCCAGCGAGTCGGTGCGCGGCGCCGCCGCGGTCAGGCTTCCGCCGTCGGCCGCCACCCACGCGATCGGAATGTCGGCGAGTGCGCGGCCCAGGGAATCGGTAAGCCGGGCCACCACTGGAGCCCCGATCGTGTCGCCCACAATCCCGTTGAGCTCCGGGTCGACGAGGACCACGCGCGTGTTGGCCGGTACCGGATCGGCTTCGGCGGTGAGCACCGGAGCCCCGGCGACGCCTATCACTCCAACGCTGATGCGCTGACGGCCCGGCACTTCGGCGAGGGTCCACGCAGCCTGTACCATCCCCTGCGCGTCGGTAGTGTCCACCGCCGGCTCGACCGAGCCTCCGGTCTGGGACTCGAAATACACGGCGACGCCGGCAACCGGGCGCCCGGAGCGGCTCACGACCTGAGCGGCCAGCGGTGAGCCCAGCCGCGACCCGGCGGGCGCGCGCTGGCCCTCACCGGCGAGCACGGTGATCGACGAAGGCACGGGGAGCACCACCACACGAACGGTGCTCTGCAGCCCGTCCGGAGCGGTTGCCGTGAGCTGAGTCTCTCCCGAGCTCACCGCGGCGACCGCGCCGCCGCTGTCCACCGCGGCGACGGCGGGATCGCCGCTGGTCCACACCGGCTCCAGGCCGAGGATCTGCCGGCCGCGCGGGTCCAGCACCCGGGCGACCGGGCTCAGGCGATCGCCCTCGTGCACCAGCACCACGCTATCGCCTACCAGCAGCGCCGATGGGCGCTGGCGGACGACGATCCGCCGGCGCGCCTCCAGCTCGCCCACCCGCACGACCACCGTCGCGCTCCCCGCGCCGGCGGCGACTACCGTACCCGCCTGGTCCACCGCAAGCACCGCGGGGTCGGTAGCGGTCCACACCGGTTGCATCCCGGCAACCGCGGCGCCGCGCTCGTCGGTGGCCAGCGCGACGAGTTGGATGGTATCGCCGATGGCGCCCGCACTATCGGGTGAGGGCGCGAGTGCCAGGCGATGGGCCCGGGTACCCCCGACGGCCTCGTGGGAGGAGGTGTAGCTGAGGATGGAGACGAGAGCGGCCCCGGCGGAGATGGATCCGCCCAGCAGGCGCAGTGCGCCGAGCAACCACTGCCGCTGAGGCTTGGGCATGTCGCTCAGCGCATCCGATCGCAGAGCGGCACGCCGTCCTCGCCGGCCATCTCGCCGTCCCCCTCGGTCCGGGGCGACTCCACACCTTCCACCCGGCCGACGAAGATGACGCAGCTCAGACCCGGGCGGGACCGGTGCACCGCCCTGCCCTGCCAGCCGCTGGCCGAGGCGGCGATCACCTCGAGCCGCACTCCCGCGTCCATGGGCAGTCGCAGAGGGGCAACCGAGGCCGCGTAGCTGCCCCGAGTCTCGCGATAACGGCCCTGTGCGGCAGCGAGACCCCGCAGCGCATTCTTGAGCTCCGCGGCCGGCGACGCCGACCATGCAGCCGCGCTGCTGGTCTGCGCGAGGGCCGCAGCCGGGAGCAGGGTGAGGATCACGAGCAGCGCCGGCGGATACCACCGGGACGCGGACGCCATGGGCTCTCCTGGATGACGAGCGTATCCCTACAGTGGGGCGAGACGCCATCGGGGCACAATCCGCAACTTGCGGACAGTGTCGCGATTCTCGGCGGGACAATCGATGCAGTGCGGCGGGGGTGGGCGGAAGTCGTCCGGGAAGCGGCGATTAGCCGAGCGCGGAGGGTGTCATCTGCAAGTCATGTCACGGCCGGCCTCCGGCTCACATGAGTCGGTATTTGGGCCCGCTGCCTCCCTCCCGAGGAGTCCACCGGGGGCCCAGGACATCCGTCGCCTTGCAATCCACGCAGTTGGGCGGATTGACCCGGAGCTCGTCGCCCACCCGCTCGTAGACGCCGGCGGGGCAGACGTGGCTGTAGAAGTCGGCCACCTCGGCGCTCACGTCGGGTCCGACCAGCAGGTGCGAGGGAATGGTATCGCGGGTCGCATTGCCCGACTTGAAGACCGCGTCGAGCTTGCCGAAGGTCAGCTTGCCGTCGGGGGCAAACGGCTCGGCCGGGGCCACGTGCCGAGGCGTGGCGGCGTCTTCGGGCATCTCGATCCGGGCGCTGGGAAAGCGGCCGCTGGTGAGCGTCATCAGGCCGGCCTTGATGCCGCCGACGTAGAGCCCGTCCTTGAACGCCAGCCGCATATTCCGGGTCCGGTGCAGGTCGGCCACGATGTAGCTCTCATCCACCATCCGATCGTAGGCCGCGAGCGCCGACCGGGACGTATCCCCCCGCTTGAGTCCATCGAAGATCGCCCGGGCGGCGAAGATCCCGGACTGCATCGCGTAGTGGATGCCCTTGAGCGACGGCACGTCCACGAATCCGGCCGCGTCGCCTGTGATCACCACCCCATCGCCGCAGCGCCGCTCGGGGAGCGCGTAGTAGCCGCCTTCGGGAATGGTCTTTGCGCCCCACTCGAGGAGCTGGCCGCCGTCGAGATACGGCCGGATCAGCGGGTGAAGCTTGAACCGCTGAAGCAGCTCGTGCACGTCGAGCGCCGCCTCGTGGTAGTCGAGTCCCACGACGAGGCCGAGGGCCACCTGCCGCTCGCCCAGGGGATAGAAGAAGCTTCCG
>DASSML010000019.1:0-7889 GCA_035688895.1 Gemmatimonadales bacterium | reverse complement strand
TGCGCCAGCGACAGCGACTTCCTCCGCCGCTACGACCTGGTCATGACCCGCCTGCACCACGAGACCTCGAGCGGCGACACCTGGTTCCGCAAGACGCACCCCGAGCTGGATGGCCGGCCGGTCGCCTACTTCTGCGCCGAGTTCGGGCTGCACAGCTCGGTGCCGATCTACTCCGGCGGCCTCGGAGTGCTGGCCGGCGACCAGTGCAAGGCGTCGAGCGACCTCGGCGTCCCCATGGTGGGCGTCGGGCTCTTCTACATGAAGGGGTACTTCGACCAGCGGCTCCGCCTCGACGGCTGGCAGGAGGACAGCGACGAGGAGTACGACGTCACCCTCACCCCGGTCACGCCGGTGACCGGCCCAAACCGGCAACCATTCCTCACCGTGGTGGAGACCTCCGGCCGGCCGGTCCAGGTGCGGGCGTGGCGGGTGATGGTGGGCCGGGTGCCCCTGTACCTGCTCGATACCAACCTCGAGGACAATCATCCCGACGACCGCGGGCTCATGAACAAGCTCTACGCCGGCGGCCCCGAGCTGCGGGTCCGGCAGGAGTGGATCCTCGGGGTGGGCGGCGTCCGGGTGCTGCGGGCGATGGGGATCAACCCGTCGGTCTGGCACGCCAATGAGGGCCACGCAGCCTTCATGATGATCGAACGGCTTCGGGAGCTGACCACCACCGGCACCTCGCTGGACGAGGCCGTGAAGCGGGTCCGCGCTCAAGGCGTCTTCACCACCCACACGCCGGTCCCCGCGGGCCACGATGCCTTCTCGGTGGAGCAGCTCGAGGCCTGCGCCGGCCCGGTCTGGAAGGAGATGGGGATCGAGCGCGACGAGCTCTACAAGCTGGGCGAGCACCCTGCCCTGCCCGGCCAGTTCCACATGACCGTGTGTGCCATGCGGCTCTCGGCCCGGGTGAACGGGGTGAGCCGCCGGCACGGACAGGTGAGCCGGAACCTGTGGCGCGACCTCTGGCCCGGGCGGCCGTGGGAGGCGGTGCCGATCGGGCACGTCACCAACGGGGCGCACCTGGCAACCTGGATGGCGTCCACGATCATGGAGCTGCTGGACGAGCACCTCGGGCGCGACTGGGGCGACCGAGTGGACGACCCGGCGCTGTGGGACCAGGTGCTCACCCTCGACACCCACCGGCTCTGGGATGAGCACTGCCGGCTCAAGCTCACCCTCACCAACCGGGTGCGGGAAGACGCCCGGCGTCGCTTCGCCGCCCGCTTCAAGGAGGCGGCCCAGGTGGTGGGCGCGGGGACGCTGCTCGATCCCGCCGCGCTCACCATCGGCTTCGCCCGGCGCTTCGCCACCTACAAGCGGGCCAACCTGATCTTCCGCGATCTCGACCGGCTTCGCCGCCTCCTGGTGGACCCGTGGCGCCCGGTGCAGATCATCTTCGCGGGCAAGGCCCACCCGGCCGACAATCCGGGGAAGGAAGTCCTCCAGAGCGTCTATCAGTTCACCCGCGACCCCGAGTTCGAGGGCCGGGTGGCATTCCTGGAAGACTACGACATGCACCTCGCCCACCTGCTGGTCCAGGGCGTGGACCTCTGGCTCAACCTGCCTCGCGTACCGCTGGAGGCCTCGGGCACCAGCGGCATGAAGGCGGGGCTCAACGGCGTGCCCCAGCTGGGGACCCTGGATGGATGGTGGCAGGAGGCGTACGACGGGCTGAGCGGCTGGGCCATCGCCCCGGCCGGCGAGACCGAAGACGCCGACGCGACGGACGCCGAGCGGTTCTACCACCTGCTGGAAGACCACGTGATTCCGCTCTACTACACCCGCAACGCCGCCGGTGTCCCCCACGGCTGGGTAGAGAAGATGCGGCACGCGATGCGGCTGGCCGGCCGCCGCTTCACGGCGCGCCGGATGGTGCAGGACTACGTTCAGGAGTATTACGCCCCGGCCATCCGGGGCGAGGCCGCGGGCGACGACCCGCCCACGGGATGAGGCGATCAGAATGGCTACCCTTCCCCCCGCGCCGGCCATGCCGGCCACCCCTGGTCCGCTGAGCGCCCCGGGCGGCGAGCGAGTCACCGTCGTCCACGTCAGCGCCGAGTACTACCCCTACGCCCGCACCGGCGGCCTCGCCGAGGCGGTGGCCGGCCTGGCCAGTTTTCAGGTGGCGGCGGGGCTCGACGTCATCGCGATCCTGCCGCTCTATCGCACGGTGCGCGACGAGGACCCCGACCTCGAGCCGGTGGGGCCGCCGTTCGTCGTCCCGATCGGCGGGCGGACCGAGGAGGCGCGCATCTTCCGGGTGGCCGGTCCGCCTACCGGTGTGCAGGTGTTCTTCATCGAGCACCTGGGCTATTTCAACCGCCCCGGGATCTACGGCGAGGCTGGCGCGGACTACCCCGATAACGCGCGCCGCTTCGCCTTCTTCGCCCTGGCGGCGATGACGGCGATCCCTCGGCTCACCCAGCAGCGGGTGCTCCTCCACGCCCACGACTGGCACACGGCGCTCGCGCCGGTGTACGTCCGGACGATTCTGCGGCAGCAGGCCTGGGCCCGGCAGGCGAGCATCGTCCTCTCGGTGCACAACCCCGGGTACCAGGGACACTTCGGCCCCGAGGTCATGCCGGAGATCGGCCTGCCCTGGGAGCTGTACAACTGGACCCATCTCGAGTGGTACGGCAAGGTCAACCTGCTCAAGGGCGGGATCGCCTTCGCGGACTACGTGACCACGGTCAGCCCGACCCAGGCGAGTGAGCTCCGCACGGCCGGCGGCGGGTTCGGTCTTCACAACGCCTTCATCTGGCTGGGCGACCGCCTGGTGGGGGTACTCAACGGGATCGACCAGCGACTCTGGAACCCGACCACCGACCCGCTCATCACCTCGCAGTACTCGGCCGACAAGCTGGAGGGGAAGCGGCGCTGCAAGGCGGCGCTGCAGCGGTCCTTCGGATTGCCACAGCGTCGGCGCACGCCGCTCTTCGGGATGACCGGCCGGCTGGTCACCCAGAAGGGGCTCGACCTCATCCTGCAGGCCCGGGCGTTGCTCTCGCGCGACGCCCAGTTCGTCTTCCTCGGGAGCGGCGACCCCTACTACGAGCAGGCGCTGAGCGACCTCTCGTCCTCGGCGCCCAATCATATCGGCGTGCAGCTGGACTTCACCGACCGGTTCGAGCATCGGCTGATGGCCGGGGCCGACATCTTCCTGATGCCGTCGCTCTACGAGCCGTGCGGCCTCACCCAGATGCGGGCCCAGCGGTACGGCGCTCCGCCGATTGTGCGCCGGGTGGGCGGCCTGGCCGATACCGTCGAGGACGGCGTCACCGGCTTCGGGTTCGACGCCTACACCCCGGCCGCCTTCGAGGAGGCGGCGCTTCGGGCGCTCGCCGCCTACGCCGATCCGTCCGGGTGGCAGACCATGGTGCGCCGAGGCATGGCTCGCGACTTCAGCTGGGAGCGGTCGGTCGAGCTGTACCTCGACGTCTATCGGCGCGCGGTCGCCCGGGCCGCCGCCCGGTGAGCGCCGCCGGTCACCCGGCCGGCCCGCTCCGGTTCGTCTTCGGTCTCCATCTCCACCAGCCGGTGGGGAACTTCGACCACGTCTTCGCTCAGCACCTCGAGGACGTCTATCGGCCGCTGCTCGAGCGCCTGACCGAGCGCGCGTTCCTCCCCGCCGTGCTCCACCTCTCCGGTCCGCTGCTGGAATGGCTCGAGCAGCACGAGCCGGAGTACCTCGACCGGCTGGGCCGGCTGGCGGCCGACCGCCGGCTGGAGATCCTTCTCGCCGGCCTCTACGAGCCGATCCTCGCCTCCCTCCCCCGGGCCGACCGGGTGGAGCAGATCCGCTGGATGGCGGAGACGGTGCAGCGCCGCTTCGGCGTGAGCGCCCGCGGACTCTGGCTCACCGAGCGGGTGTGGGAGCCGGAGCTGGCGGCCGACCTCGCGGCCGCGGGCGTGGACTACGCGCTGGTAGACGACCGCCACTTCCTGGCGACCGGGTTCAGTCCCGACCGGCTGCACGCGCCCTTCTGGACCGAGAGCGACGGCCAGCGGGTGGCGCTCTTTCCAATCGACGAGCGCCTCCGCTACCTGATTCCATTCCGTCCGCCGGAGGAGACGGCTCACTACTTCGGGGAGCTGCGTGCCGCCGGCCACCGCCTGGCGGTGCTGGCCGATGACGGCGAGAAGTTCGGAGGCTGGCCGGGGACCAAGAGCTGGGTCTACGAACAGAGGTGGCTCGACCGGTTCATCGACACGGTGTGGGACCTGATCAACCGGGGCGAGGTGCAGCTGAGCCGGCTGGACGACGCCCTCGGGGACGTGCCGAGCAACGGCCTGGCCTACTTGCCGACCGCATCCTACCGCGAGATGGAGGCGTGGTCACTCCCCGCGCCCGCAGCACTCCGGCTCGCCCGTCTCGAGCGCGACCTCGGCGAGGCTCGCCTGGCCGGACCGGACGGCGCCCTCGTGCGCGGCGCCCATTGGCGGAACTTCCTGGTCAAGTATCCGGAGTCGAACCGGATGCACAAGAAGATGCAGGCGCTCTCCGCGCTCTGCCGCCGCCGGGGCGATCCACCGACGGTGCGCCGTGCCATCGGACGGGCGCAGTGCAACGATGCCTACTGGCACGGCGTCTTCGGCGGACTGTACCTGCCCCACCTCCGCGAGGCGATCTGGCGGGAGCTCGCGCTGGCCGAAGCCGAGCTTCGCCGAGGGAAGGGTCTGGCGTACGAGGTGCTCGACTTCGACGGCGACGGGCACGATGAGCTCTGGATCC
This sequence comes from Gemmatimonadales bacterium, assembly GCA_035688895.1. Classification (GTDB taxonomy): domain Bacteria; phylum Gemmatimonadota; class Gemmatimonadetes; order Gemmatimonadales; family GWC2-71-9; genus CAVVWJ01. The sequence goes on along the minus strand of DASSML010000019.1, from coordinate 3,151 downwards.
ACTCCGACGCCTTCTCCGCCATCATCGGATTGGCCCGCGGCGGTTCGCTGGAGGAGTACACCGTCTTCGCCGCCGGCGTGAACCACGCCAACGTGCTCACCCGCCGCCTGGAGAGCTACCACGAGCTGGCGCTGGAGCGGGGCGCGGCGCACGACGGGCACGGCGACGGTGGGACGGCCAGCATCCACGACATCGAGGCAGGGATTCGGCTCGACAGCCGTCCCCCGGTCGACGCGGAGGATCGGGCGCTATTCGTGGAGCGGGTCGTGGCCCGCGACCTCGGCCCGGAGCCGTGGGCCCGCGGGGACTACCGTCCGCTGGTGACCTGGGCGCGGGCCACCGCCGAGCAGTCGGTGCGCCGGCGCGGCCGCGCGCTGGAGGTCACGCTCGGCCTCGATGCGAGTGAGGGTCGGTTGGAAAAGGTGCTGCGGTTCGAGCGGGGCGGCGCGGTGGACGTGCGCTATCGCTGGGACCCGTCCCTGGCCCCTGATGCTGTGTTCACGACTGAGCTGTCCGTATTCGGGGAGTTGGCCCCGGTCGCGACCCCCGACGCAGAGTGGTGGCGCTATCCGATCGAGACGGTCGCCAAGTCGGAGCGAGGGCTGGACCGGACCAGGCAGGGCGAATCGATCACCCTGCGGTGGCCGGCTGCACTCGGCGCGGCGGCGGTCAGCCTCCGGCCTTCACCGCCGGCCGTCCCGGGCTGATCTTGGCGTCGCTCCGGCCTTTCACGTACATGTAGATATCGCTGATCGTGGTCATGTCCAGGCCGAGCGCGCACCACGCCGGCATCCCCTTGGCCGGACGACCCGCGCACACCGTCTGCATGAACAGCTCCTTGGTATTGATGGGGCCGTCGGGCTTGAGCGACAGGATGAGGTGCGGTGCGATGGTGGTGCCCAGGGCGTCCTCACCGTGGCAGCGGGCGCAATTCAGATTGAACTGTTTCCAACCGTCGTAGGTCGCCTTGTCGACGGTGTCCTTGGGGGCCTGATGGTAGGCATCCCTGAGGGGCTGGTCGGGCTGGTCGCTGGTCGAGGTGTCCTTCGGGGCGGCCTTGCTGGTGTCCTGGCTCGGCGCGGCGGCGGCGGGGGCGGCCGCTGCGGTCTTCTTGGGCGCGGGAGCAGGCGCCGCGACCTTCTTCGGCGCGGGCTTGGGCGCCGGCGCGCTCTTGGCCCCGGTATCGGCGGGCTTGGCCGGCTGGGTGGTGGAGTCGGCCGAGGCCGAGGCCGAGGGGGCAGCCTGGGCCGCGCTGTCGCTCGGGGCGGCCGCCGGGGCACCGGTCGCCGCGCTGTCGGCGGACTGGGTGGCGGTGTCCGCCCGTCGCTCACCCTTGCAGGCGGCGATCAGCACGACGGCAGTGAGCGTGGCCGATAGCATCCTCGTCATCGTGGTCCTCTCCCTCGTGTGTGGCCGTTCCCGGCCGGGTCGTCCCGATACCTCAAAATCGCCTCAACGCGCCTCGTCCTGTCGTGATGCCGGTCACGACCGCGGCATGGCGCGTGCCAGAGCGACCGTTATTTTCCGATCCATGACACGCCCGATGCACGATCAGGTCACCCTCGGTCTGGTGCAGTCCCCCTGCGGCGACGACCCCGAGGCCAACATGCGCACCGCACTGGACGGCGTGCGCGAGGCGGCCGCGCGCGGCGCCCAGATCGTCTGCCTCCAGGAGCTGTTCCGGAGCCAATACTTCTGCCAGGTCGAGGACCATCGCTTCTTCGACCTTGCCGAGCCGATTCCCGGCCCCAGCACCGACCGACTCACCGCGTTGGCGAAGGAGCTGGGCGTCGTGCTGGTGGCGTCGCTGTTCGAGAAGCGGGCCGAGGGCCTGTACCACAATACCGCCGCCATCATCGACGCCGATGGGAGCTACCTCGGCAAGTACCGGAAGATGCACATTCCGGACGACCCGCAGTACTACGAGAAATTCTACTTCACTCCCGGCGATCTCGGCTTCCGCAGCTGGGACACCCGGTTCGCCCGGATCGGGGTGTTGGTGTGCTGGGATCAGTGGTACCCCGAAGCGGCCCGCCTCACCGCCATGAGCGGCGCCCAGATCCTGTTCTACCCCACCGCCATCGGCTGGCTCCCACCGGAAAAGGCCGAGCATGGGGCCCAGCAGCAGTCTGCCTGGGAAACTATCCAGCGCTCGCACGCCATCGCCAACGGAGTCTACGTCTGCGCCGTCAACCGGGTAGGCCACGAGGGGCCGGCCGACGGCGGCATCGAGTTCTGGGGCGGGAGCTTCGTGGCCGACCCCGGCGGGCGCATCCTGGTCAAGGGCGGCACCGGCGCGGAGGTTCTCACCACTACCTGCGACCTCGCCAAGGTAGACGTGAGCCGGACCCACTGGCCCTTCCTGCGGGACCGTCGGATCGATGCATATGGAGATCTGACCCGGCGGTATCTGGATTGACGCCGGCCGCCCTCGGCTACGCCATGCCCGCCGAGTGGTCCCCCCATCGCGGCACCTGGCTGAGCTGGCCCCACAAGGAAGCCTCCTGGCCCGGCAAGTTCGGGCCGGTGCCGCCGATCTTCGCGACCATGGTGCGGCATCTCGCGGACCACGAAGAGGTCCACATCAACGTGGCCGGGCCCGACATGGAGCAGGAGGTGCGTCGGCTCCTGGCCGACGAGGGCGCCGACACCGGCAACGTCTTCTTCCACCACAACCCCACCAACGACGCCTGGTGCCGCGATCACGGGCCGATCTTCGTGCAACGGGAGGGCGAACGGGGCCGTGAGGAAGCGGTGCTGGATTGGAAATTCAACGCCTGGGGCGACAAGTACCCGCCCTACGACCTCGATGACGTGATCCCGACCCGGATTGCCGGGGAGTACGGCCTGCCGGTCTTCCACCCCGGCATCGTGCTGGAAGGCGGGTCGATCGAGGTCAACGGCCAGGGTACCCTGCTCACGACCGAGGCCTGTCTCCTCAATCCCAACCGCAACCCCACGCTCGACCGGGACGCCATCGAGGGCTACCTCCGCGCCTACCTCGGCGTGCGGCACATCCTCTGGCTGGGCGACGGGATCGTGGGCGACGACACCGACGGCCACGTGGACGACCTGACCCGGTTCGTGGACGAGCGGACGGTGGTGACCGTTGTAGAGGACGATCCGGCCGACGAGAACTACGAGCCGCTGC
>DASSML010000018.1:0-3056 GCA_035688895.1 Gemmatimonadales bacterium | reverse complement strand
GGTGACCGATGCCTACACCGGCCGGCCCGCGCGGGGGATCCGCAATCGGTTCCTCGACCGCATGGCGGAACAGGGCGGCACCCCGTTGCCCTGGCCGCAACAGGGAGCGCTCGGCGCCGAGCTCTACCGCAGGTCGGTCACAGAGGATGGGGAGTGGGCGCCCCTGCTCGCGGGCCAGGGACTCCGGCTGGCGGTCCGGGAAGAGACCGCCGCCGACATCATGCGCGAGCTCACCGCCACGGCCCGAGCGGTGCGCGCGCGGCTAACCGAATGGTAGCTGCAGGAGGAACGGGAGCATGGCAGACGACGCACTGGAGACGTACCTGAACGACCACCTGGCCGGATCGGTGAGCGCCATCCAGATGCTGGAGCGCGCCGCCGAGGACCATGCCGGCAGCCCGCTCGGACCCCGGTTGGCCGAGCTCCTGTCCGCCATCCGGGCGGAGCAGGAGGAGCTCCGGAGCCTGATCCGGCGGCTCGGCTACTCCGAAAGCTCGGTCAAGAAGGCGGGCGCCTGGCTGGCGCAGCACGCGAGCCGGCTCAAGGTCGGGGCGAGCGCGGAGCGGGACTTGGACCGATTCGAGCTGTTCGAAGCGCTGTCGCTGGGCATCCAGGGGAAGCTGAAGCTGTGGCGGGCGCTCCGCGTCGTGGCGGCGAAGCACCCCCAGCTCGCCGGCGTCGACTTCCCCCGGCTCGAGCGACAGTCCCTGGAACAGCACGACCTGGTCGAGTCCTGGCGCATCGAGGCGGCCCAGGCGGCGCTGTGACGCTCAGGGCATCTGCGCGGCCGCACCCACGAACAGGCCGCGTCCGCGCGCAGGGTAGTTGACGGCCTGTTCGTAGTCCTCGTCGAACAGATTCTCGACCCTCGCGGTGAGATCGAGTCCCGGCGTGCCGGGACCGCTTCGCAGAATCGTCGCGGTCGCGCTCAGGTTCACCGTGGTGTAGCTCGGCAGGGTGACCCGTTGGCTCGGCTCCGGGAACGGGGCGAAGCGGATGTCGTCGCGGCTCCCGACCCAGAGCACCGTCGCGCCCAGCCGGACCCGCTCCGTCACCGTGGCGTCGGCGCGGACGGTGACCGCGTCGTCGGGACGGCGCAGCAGGCGCTCGCCCTCCACGAAGGTGGCCGTCTCGCCCGAATCGAATCCCGCGTCGGTGACCTCGGTGGAGAGGTGGGTGTAGCTGATCGAGCCCTCCACCGGCGCCGAGGGCCGAACCCTCAGGGTCGCCTCCACCCCCGAGGCATCGGCGGCGGCGACGTTGAAGTAGTTGGGATCGGTCGGCGTCGGGGTGAGGAAGGTGTACTGGATCAGGTCGCGGAATTGCTGGGCGAAGACCGTCACCCCGATGCCGAGCCGCTCACCCATCAGATCCTGATCCACCCCGCCTTCAACGCTGAAGCTCCGCTCGGGCTTGAGATCGGGATTCCCCACGCTGAATGGGCTGTCGAAGTTCTCGAAGAAGCTGGGCTCCTTGAACCCGGTGCCCACCGACCCGCGCACGCGAGTGTGGGCGGCCGCGAAGGCCAGGGCGCTGGCCCGGTAGGTCCAGTGGGTGCCGAACTTCTCGTTGTCGTCCAACCGTCCACCCGCCGTGAGCTGCAGGCGCTGGAGCGGCGAGGCGGTTGCCTGGGCGTAGAAGCCCCAGTTGTCCCGGTCCAGGTCGGTCGTGCCGTCGTTCTGATGCTCCTGCTCGAACGCGGCACCGGCCACGCCGCGTACGGTCGCCGGAAGGCGGAGCTGCACCCGCCCCTCGGCCGAGGTGCGGTCCACCTCCGTCCGGCTGCTGGAGGCGTCGGATGGCCCCGGCGGCGAATCCGGCTGGTTTTCGTAGCGCGAGGTCATGTCGCTCCGGCCGAGCAGCACCTGGGCCTCCACCGCCGAGGAGAGTCGGCGCGAGCCGTCCACCGCGAGGGCGAGGGTGCGGTCGGCGGTGTGCTGGTCGTGGTCCACCGGCGTTCCGATGAAGTCGGTGGGGAAGTGGTAGACCGCGTCGTACCAGCGCGCCGTGGCGCCCAGCTGGGTGCGCTCGTCGGGATGAACGCCCAGCCGTCCACTGAGCGAGGTGTTGCCGTAGTCGTTGTTGAAGGCGTAGGTGCCGTCGCTGGTGAGCCGTGAGGCCGAGGCCGACCAGCCGCCCCACCCGCCGCCGCCCTGGGCGGAGCCCTCCAGCCGGGCGGTGCCGAAGCTGCCGCCCTCGCCGCTCGCGCCGGCCGTGGTGCTCCCCCGGCCCTGACGGGTGACGATCTGGATCACCCCCGCGATCGCGTCCGAGCCGTAGAGCACGCTTCCCGGGCCGCGGAGCACCTCGATCCGCTCGACGTTGTCGGTCGTGAGCGAGGCGAAGTCGAAGAAGCCACCCGGCTGGTTCACCGGGACGCCGTCGACCAGCACCTTCACGTAGTCGCTCTCGCCGCCCCGCACGAAGAGGCTGGTGGCCGCGCCGTAGGGACCGCTCTGCACCACCTGGGCGCCCGGAATCTCCCGGAGCGCGTCGGCCACGAAGTGGACCCCACGGGCGCGGAGATCGTCGCCCCGGATGATGCTCACCGTGGCGGCGACGGAGTCCGGCGTGGTGGGATACTGGGTGGCGGTGACCACGATCTCGGACAGCCTCGTGGTATCGGCCGGTTCCTGGCCCGCGAGGACCGCCGGGGCGAGACCCAGGCAGGCGAGGGCTGCGGCGAGCGGGACGCGGATCATGGCGGGCTCCTGTCGGCGAAGGAAGCCGACGGGAGAGTGCCGAGGACGGGCCCGAAAACGATGGCGCCCATCCTCGAGGTATCGAAGATGGGCGGACGCGGGCCGGCAGGGGCCAGAGTCGCCACCGTTCCCTCCCCCGAGGGTGTTCCTGGTGGCGCGAGACGGGAGGTCTCCTGGCTTCGGGCACCGCTCGCTCGCCTTCCCGGTTGCCCAGTGGCATAATGAGCGGCGGATGTGCCCGTAACAGTGGCGGGGCCGCGCCGGATTCACACCGGCTTCCGAGTAGCCCGCCTCGCGACGATCGATTGTGAGTGCGGGCCCATTCTACCGGTCGGGTCTCCGGGGGTCAAGGGG
>DASSML010000017.1:0-4232 GCA_035688895.1 Gemmatimonadales bacterium | reverse complement strand
ACCGGCAAGCCGCTCGGCGCCACGGCCGGCGCGATGATGTTCGCGCGGGGCGGCAACGCGGTGGACGCCGCCTGCGCCATGCTGGCGGCCGTCACCACCATGTGGGACGTGCTTTCCTGGGGCGGCGAGACGCAGGCGCTGATCTACAACCCGAAGCTCAAGAGAGTCATCGGCATCGACGCGCTCGGGGTCGCGCCCAGCGGGGCGACCACGGAGTTCTATCGGAGCCGGGGCTACGAGTACCCGCCCGAGTACGGTCCGCTCGCGGCGGTTACCCCGGGCACTCCGGGCGGACTGATGACCATGCTCGCCGAGTACGGCACGCTGAGCCTGGGCGACGTCCTTGCCCCCGCGATTCAGATGGCCGACGGCTATCCGATCGAGGCGCAGACCGCCGACGGGATCGAGGCCGAGAAGGCGCGCATCAAGCAGTGGAAGTATTCCACCGCGGTCTACCTCCCTCACCTCGGCGCCGAGCGCGAAGCGCCGGTCGCGGGCGAGGTCTTCGTGCAGCGCGACCTCGCGGCCACGCTGCGGAAGCTGGTCGCGGCCGAGCAGGAGGCCCGCCGGGCGGGGAAGAGCCGGAAGCAGGCGATCTACGCAGCCTACGACCGCTTCTATAAAGGAGACATCGCCCGGGAGCTGGTGCGCGGGGTGCGGGAGGAGGGCGGCCTCATCACCCTCGACGACCTGGCCCGTTGGACGGTGAAGATCGAGGAGCCGCTCAGCACGGACTACAAGGGGATCACCGTCTACAAGCTGCCGGCGTGGCAACAGGGACCGGTGATGCTCCAGACCCTCAACATCCTGGAGAACGTGGACCTCAAGGCGCTGGGCTACAACTCGGCGGCCTACATTCACACGCTGTACCAGGCCATGAACCTGGCCTATGCCGACCGCGACTTCTACTACGGCGACCCCGCATACCCGCCGGAGGAGCCGGTGCGCGGGCTCCTGTCCAAGTCCTATGCCAGGGCGCGGTTCGGGACGATGAACCCGGAGCGCAACGACAGCACCGTCAAACCGGGCGATCCCTACCCTTACCAGGACGCCACCAATCCTTTTGCCGAGCTGCTGAAGCGCTGGACGGTTCATTCAGCGCCTGACACCCTGCCGCCGGGTGGCGGGCAGGACAGTCCCCTGCGGAGCTCGATGCGCACCGACTCCGCGCTCCACGCGCAGTTCGCGGCCGGCACCACCACGATCGAAGCCGCGGACGAGGCCGGCTGGGTCGTCTCGGTCACGCCGAGCGGTGGCTGGGTACCGGCGGTGATCGCGGGGCACACCGGTGTCGGGCTCAGCCAGCGGGCCCAGAGCTTCGTGACCCGTCCGGAGGACGGCCCCTACAATGTGATCGAGCCGGGCAAGCGCCCGCGGGTCACCCTGAGCCCGACCCTCGCGCTCAAGGACGGCGCCCCATACCTCGCCTTCGGAGTGCAGGGCGGTGACATCCAGGACCAGGTCCTGCTCCAGTTCTTCCTCGACATCGTCGAGTTCGGGATGACGCCGCAGCAGGCCGCCGAGGCCCCCAACATCGTGAGCTTCCAGATGCGGTCCTCGTTCGGGGTGCACGAGGCGCAGCCCGGCGCGATGCTCGCGAACGCCTCGCTGCCCGACAGCGTGCGCGGCCGGCTGGAGGCGATGGGCTACACCCTGCGGCTGCGGGCGAAGACCTCGGGACCGATCAACGGGATCCTCTTCGACCGCGAGCACGGCACGATGTGGGGCGCCTCGAGCAACTACGAAGAGGACTACGGGATTCCCTGGTGAGCGGAAGTCCGAGGGAGGGCGAGATCGCCACTCGGGACGGCCGTTGCCCGGTCTATGTCTGGCGACCTGCCGGAGAGGGGCCGTGGCCGGCAGTGCTGGTCTACATGGACGGCATCGGGATCCGTCCAGCCATGCTGGAAGTCGGGGAGCGGCTCGCGACCCACGGGTATTTCGTGCTGCTCCCCGATCTCTTCTATCGCTCCGGGTCCTACGCGCCGATGAACGCGAAGACCGTGTTCACCGTCCCGGAGGAGCGCAAGGTCCTGATGGAGAAGTTCCTCGGGCTGATGACTCCCGCGAACATCATGGCGGATACCCAGGCCTTCCTCGCCTGGCTGTCATCAGTGCCCGACGTGCGCCCCGGCCCGATCGGCACCACCGGCTACTGTCGGGGCGGGCTGATGTCGCTGGCCGCTGCCGGCACCTATCCCGACCGGATCGCCGTCGCCGCGTCGTATCATGCCAGCGGTCTCGCGACCGACGCCCCCGACAGCCCGCACCGCTTGGCTCCCCGCATGCGCGCTCGGGTCTACGTCGCCGGTGCGATCGAGGACGCAGGCTTCCCCGACGAGATGAAGGCGCGGCTGGAGCAGGCGCTGACCGAGGCGGGAGTGGACCACCTCGTCGAGACCTACCCCGCCAGGCACGGCTTCGTCCTGCGTGACACTCCCACCTACGATCCCGCGGCCGCCGAGCGCCACTGGAAGACTCTGCCGGCCCTCCTGGCGCTCCTGGACTGAGCGACCGTCCGCCCGTCCGGCTCCGCGACCGTGCGTCTACTCGAACACCAGCTGCACGTCCGGCACGCCGTTCTCACACCAGTCGTAGTCGATCCGCAGGTCGGTGCCGTCGTAGGACGCCTGATAGGTGTTCCCGCTGATCTGTGAGCGGAACCAGCCGGTGGCGCCGTTGCTCTGGAAGACGCCCTCGTCCTTGTAGCCCCAGTCGCCCGACACATCGGTCACTTGGAAGCGGATCCGGAAGCCCCCGTCCTCCCGGAGCTCCAGGGTGCCGCTGTTGAACCGGGTCAACCTGCAGTCCTCGACCTCGGCTTCAGCGGGCAGACCGGCATTCCCGATGGCCACCATCTCCCAGGTGTCGACGTCGCCGCCGGTGTCCGGACCCGTGTTCTTGTCCCCCCCGCCGCAGGCGGCCACCACCAGCGCCGACACGATCGACAGGCGCCGCTTCAGGTTCGTCCACTGCATCTGCTCCTCCATCGTTGGGCGCCGGGTGGCGCGGTGAGCGTGAGTCGTCCACGATGGAATACGCAGCGGGTCGAGGGCGATTCTCAGGGCAGCGTCCCAATGGCCTCGAGGCTGCGCAGCGAGACGCCGGATGATCCCGATGGTCAGGATCACCCGGCGAGGTGGTGGGGAGGGTGCTGCGAGGAGGTGGTGCGGTCAGGGATACCAGTTCGCGCCGAAGCGGAGCCTGGTCGTAGTCGTGTTGTCCGGCGTGCCCCAGTCCTGCTTGTCGCCATCGACCTTGATGTTGCCCATCTTGCCCACGCCAAGGCTTACGCCGCCGTCGAGCGCGAGCTTGGGCGACAGAAACATCTGCACGCCGCCGCTGGCGCCGGCCGACAGCCCGGACATGGAGAGATGCGAGCTCTCGCCGGTGACGATGTTGTCGGCCGTGGTGGTGAGTGCCCGCCGCCCCACCCAGGCGCCCACGTAGGGGAGAAACTTGCTGCGGGCGATCGGGAAGTTGAGCCGGGCCCCGGCCTCGAGGTGGCTCAGGCCGAAGTTGCCGTCGAGCCCGAAGACGTTCACCGCCTGCTTGGCAATGTCCACCCCGGCGTAGGCCAGCAGCCGCGGCGTGACCATGTAGCCCACCTCGAACCCGGCACCCAGCCCGGTCGAGGTGTTGATGCTGCCCTCCGCATCGCCGACGGAGGTGCCGAGCGCGGCGGTGGAGTGGCCGTTGATCACCCAGCGGGCGGACGGCGGCCGGACCGCCGCGTGCTGGGCCTGAAGCGGGGCGACGAGGCCCAGGGTGGCGGCGAAGGCCGCGAGGATGAGGCGCTGCATCGTGTGCTCCTTTCGGGTAGTGGTTGTGGACTGCCTCAGCCGACGCGCCGGAAGCCGAACTCGGTCTCGAGCTGGCCGTCACCGTCGAAGTCGTAGTGGATGAGCAGGAAATCCTGGGTCGCCACGGCTGCGAACCGGTCGCCGTAGGTACCCGAGTAGAACGTCAGCGGCAGGGCATTGTTCTGGCTCGGGCCTGCCTGCTTGAACTCGCCCTCGTCCATCAGCTCGTACTGCGACGTGTCGTCGGTGTAGTTGAGGTGGAGCGAGAACGCCTGCAACGCATCGAGCGCGATGGTGGAACCGTTGAAGCGGTAGAGCCCGATCACGCTGCCGTCGGGGTTGGCGATGGTGATCAGCTGCCCCGGCTCGCCGTCGTTGATCCGCTCGAGCTGATAGGTCCCCTGGATCCCGCCTTGCGGGATGGGTTGC
>DASSML010000016.1:0-8051 GCA_035688895.1 Gemmatimonadales bacterium | reverse complement strand
GCCTCGCGGCTCCAGCTCCACCAGAGGTTCATCGCCAGCTCGGAGAGGCCTTCGATGCGGGAAGGAAGGTACGGAATACGCGTCGGCTGGGTCGTCATCCGCACAACATAGCGGGGCGTAGGGCGAGGGGGCAGTCTCGTCCGCAGGTGTAAAAAGCCGATACGCTCACGTGACATCGGACTGGCTTGATCGCGCCGGTGGGCGCGCCCTTGGGCCGCCGTGGTCGTGGCCGGATTGGATCGCGCGGCTGTTCACCACCAAGGCACGAAGGACACGAAGGACACGAAGAAAAAGCGTGATGGTGGGGTGCACACCCACATATCACTGCTGTTCTTCGTGTCCTTCGTGTTCCTTCGTGTCCTTCGTGTGAACTGGCCGCACGATACTGATCGTAGCGCCGCGGAAGGCCGCTGATCGACGCGTGGCTCAGCGGACCAGCTTCTTGAACCGGATCCGGTGCGGCTGGTCGGCGGAGGTGCCCTTCCGCTTGTGGTAGTCGGCGGAGTAGTCGGCGTAGTTCCCCTCGTACCAGACCACCTCGCTGTCGCCCTCGAACGCCAGGATGTGGGTCGCGATCCGGTCGAGGAACCAGCGGTCGTGGCTGATCACCACGGCGCACCCGGCGAAGTTGAGCAGCGCATCTTCCAGGGCGCGCAGGGTGTCGACGTCGAGATCGTTGGTGGGCTCGTCGAGCAGCAGCAGGTTGCCGCCGCTCTTGAGCAGCTTGGCCAGGTGCAGCCGGTTCCGCTCGCCGCCGGAGAGAGTGCCGACCTTCTTCTGCTGGTCGCTGCCGCGGAAGTTGAAGCCCGCCGCGTAGGCCCGGGCGTTCACGCTGCGCTTGCCGAACTGCAGCGTATCCTGGCCGTCCGAAATCTCCTGATAGACGGTCTTGGCAGGATCGAGCGCGTCCCGGCTCTGGTCCACGTAGGCGATCTGCACGGTCGAGCCGACGCTGAGCGAGCCGCCGTCGGGCTGCTCCTGCCCGGTGATCATGCGGAAGAGGGTGGTCTTGCCCGCGCCGTTGGGACCGATCACGCCCACGATCCCGCCCCGCGGGAGCGAGAAGTTGAGGTCGTCGATCAGCAGCCGGTCGCCGTAGCCCTTGCTGAGCCCCTTCGCGATCACCACTTCGTCGCCCAGCCGCTCGGGAACGGGGATCAGGATCTCGGCGTTGCCCTCGCTCTGCCGCGCCGCTTCCTCCCGGAGCTCCTCGTATCGGGTGATACGCGCCTTGTTCTTGGCCTGCCGGGCCCGCGGCGCCAGCCGCACCCACTCGAGCTCGCGCTGCAGCGTCTTCTGCCGGGCCGAGGCCTGCTTCTCCTCGGTGGCCAGTCGGCTCTCCTTCTGCTCCAGCCAGGAGGAGTAGTTCCCCTCCCAGGGAATGCCGGCGCCCTGGTAGAGCTCGAGGATCCACCCGGCCACATTGTCGAGGAAGTAGCGGTCGTGGGTGACCGCGACCACGGTGCCGGGGAACTGCGCCAGGAAGCGCTCCAGCCACCAGACGCTCTCGGCGTCGAGGTGGTTGGTGGGCTCGTCGAGCAGCAGCATGTCCGGCTGCTCCAGCAGCACCCGGCAGAGCGCCACCCGGCGCCGCTCGCCACCGGAGAGCTTGGTGACGTCCGCGTCACCCGGCGGGAGCCGCAGCGCGTCCATCGCGATGTCCACCTTGTGGTCGAGCTCCCAGAGGCCGAGGGCGTCGATGCGCTCCTGGAGGTTGCCCTGTTTCTCCAGCAGCCGGGCCATCTCGTCGTCATCCATCGGCTCGGCGAAACGGGCGCTGATCTGCTCGAACTGCCGGAGCAGGCCGCGTTGCTCGGCCACGGCCTCTTCCACGTTGCCGCGCACGTCCTTGCTCGGGTCGAGCTGCGGCTCTTGAGGGAGGTAGCCGATCTTGGTCCCCGGCAGCGGGCGCGCGTCGCCCAGGAAGTCCTTGTCCACCCCGGCCATGATCCGGAGCAGGCTGGATTTCCCGGCGCCGTTGCCGCCGAGGACGCCGATCTTGGCTCCGGGGAAGAACGAGAGGTAGATCCCCTTGAGGATCTCGCGGGAGGGGGGCACGACCTTCCGCAGGTCGCGCATCGTGAAGATGTATTCGCCGGCCATAGGCGGGGGAAAATAAGCGGACGGGCGCAAAAAGAAGGGCGCCCCAGCGGGAGCGCCCTTGGAGCGGGGGAATCGACGACTAGCTGAGGTGCCGGTTGACCAGCTTGGTCATGTCGAACATGGTCACCTGGCTCTTGCCGCCGAACACCGGACGCAGCTTGTCGTCGGCGTTGATGGCGCGCCGGTTCTTGGCGTCCTGCAGGCCGTTCCGCTTGATGTACGCCCAGATCTTCTTGGTGACCTCGGTCCGCGGGATGGCGTTGTGGCCGACCACCGCGCCCAGCGCGGAATCGGGCTGCATCGGCTTCATGAAGGCCGCGCTCGGCGTGCGCTTCTTGCCGGACTTCTTGGCGGACTTGCGGGCGGTGGTCTTACGGGCGGGCTTCCGAGCAGACTTCTTGGCGGACTTCTTGGTCTTCTTCTTGGTGGCCATCGCGTGTCTCCCAGTATGGGTGAGGACGTGCGTGCCGCTGAACCTGCGGAACTCCCGGACACAACAGTACAAGACGGAGCCTGAGTTTCCAAGAGGGAAATGGCCGTTTTCCGAGGGAAAATGGCCATTTCCCCCCGAAAAAGGCCGTTTTTCCCCCGGAAATCGCCCTTTTTTCCCTCGGGAGCGGGCTATTCTTCCTCTGATCGCGCCCGGCGTCCCGCCGGCACATCAGCTCCTCGTCTCGGGTCTTCGTCATGCCGTTTGCCCTCCGCCGCCGCCCTCGCACCATCGCGGTCCTGGCGCCGCTGCTTCTCGTTCTCGCCGCCGGCCCGGGCATAGCCGCCTGCGCCGGCGACAATGGCGGCCTGGTACTCGCCGACGGGCTCTGCGCCGTCGTCGTCGCGAGCGACGCGGGTCCGGTGCGTCAGCTCGCGGTCGGCCCCGATGGCGCCCTCTACGCGGCGCTCGCCCGCAAGTCGGACGGCGTCCTTGCCCTCCGCGACCGCGACGGCGACGGCAAGCCCGAGGAGCGGGAGACCTTCGGCCCCGGCGGCGCGAACGACGTGGAGCTGCACGACGGCTACCTCTACCTCGCGCAGAACGACCGGATCCTCCGCTGGAAGCTCACGCCGGGCCGCCTGGTTCCCACCGGCGAGCCGGAGACCATCGTGGCCGACCTGCCCGACCACGGCGATCACAACGCCAAGAGCCTGGCGTTCGGCTCGGGGGCCACGATGTACGTGAACATCGCGTCCGCCACCAACAGTTGTCAGCGCATGAACCGGATGGCCGGCTCGCAGGGCCTCGATCCCTGCCGGGAGCTCGAGACCAGGGCAGGGATCTGGGTCTTCGACGCGGCGCGATCGGGCCAGCGCTTTGCCGACGGCCGCCGCTTCGCGACCGGGCTCCGCAACGCCAGCGCGCTCGCCATGCAGCCGGGCACCGGCGCGCTCTGGGCGGCGGTGCAGGGCCGCGATCAGCTGGGCGACAACTGGGGCTTCTCCGACGAGGCCAATGCGGAGAATCCGGCGGAGGAGCTGGTGCAGGCGCAGGACGGCGACGACTTCGGCTGGCCCTACTGCTACTTCAGCGTCACCTACGACAAGAAGGTCCTGGCTCCCGAGTACGGGGGGGACGGCCGGAAGGTCGGCCGCTGTGCCGCGACGAAGAACCCGGTGATCGCGTTCCCGGGCCATTGGGCCCCGCTCGCCCTCGCGTTTCATAGCGGCGATGGGTTGGGCTCGGCGTACGGCGACGGGCTCTTCGTGGCCTTCCACGGCTCCTGGAACCGGGCGCCGGAGCCTCAGGCAGGCTATCGCGTGGTGTTCGCGCCGTTCGCCGACGGCAAGGCCACGGGGAAGTACGTGACCGTCGCCAGTGGGAAGTTCCGCCCGAGTGGGCTCGCGGTGGCGGATGACGGGTCGCTGTTCGTGGCGGCGGATGCGAATGGGAAGATCTGGAGGATCAGTCGGAAGTCGGGCGGCTAACGGGGAAAGGGCAAGGATGAAGGGGGAAGGGGGCTCGCGATAGAACTTGCTCGCGAGCCCCCTTCCTCTTTCGCCCTTCCGCTTTCCCCGCTCTCCCTACTTCCCGAGCTGTCTCTCCACCTCGCTGAGCTCCGCCTCGATCTCCACCGGCCGGTTCGCCCCCGAGGGCGGCGGCTCCGTGTCCCGATGGTACTGGAGCAAGGTGCCCGGGTCCTTGAGCACGTGTCCGGTGAGCACCGCCACGACCCGCTGCTCGGGACGGATCGTGCCCTGGGCCACCAGGGCTCGCACCCCGGCCACGCTCGCGGCGCTGGCGGGCTCGCACCCCACGCCGCAGGCATCCACGGCGGCCTTCGCCGCCAGAATGGCCTCATCGTCCACGGCCAGCACCACCCCGTCGGTCTCCCGAATCGCGCGCACCGCGCGCTGGTAGGAGGCGGGGTCCCCGATGCGGATCGCGGTCGCCACCGTCTCCGCCCGCACCGTGTGGCGATGGGCGAATCCTTCGGCGAAGCTCCGCGCGAAGGGTGCGGCACCGGATGCCTGCACCGCCGCCAGCCGAGGCAGGCGAGAGATGAGTCCCCATTCGCGCGCCTCGTGCAGCGCCTTCCCGAAGGCGGCGGTGTTGCCCAGGTTGCCGGCCGGGAGGACGATCCAGTCGGGCGGATCCCAGCTCAGCTGCTGCAGCATCTCGAGCACGATCGTCTTCTGC
Organism: Gemmatimonadales bacterium; assembly: GCA_035688895.1. Taxonomy (GTDB): domain Bacteria; phylum Gemmatimonadota; class Gemmatimonadetes; order Gemmatimonadales; family GWC2-71-9; genus CAVVWJ01. The sequence goes on along the minus strand of DASSML010000016.1, from coordinate 3,316 downwards.
CCCTCGAGCCGGAACGGATTGATCGAGTTGAGCAGGTAGACGCCAAGCTTGCTGCTCGCCTCCTCGACCAGCCGGAGGCAGTCGTCGAAGTCGCCCCGCACCAGGAGGGTTCGCGCGCCGTAGGCGAGCGACTGGGCCAGCTTCCCCAGCGCGACATTGCCTGCGGGCACCAGCACCAGGGCGGGGACGCCGGCCTGGGCGGCGTAGGCGGCGAGCGACGCCGACGTGTTGCCGGTGGAGGCGCAGGCGACGGCGGCGGCGCCGAGGCGGACCGCCTGGGTCACGCCGACGGTCATGCCCCGATCCTTGAACGACCCAGTGGGATTGTGCCCTTCGTGCTTCAGCACCAGCCGGGTGAGCCCGGTGTAGCGGTCCAGCGCCTCCCGGTGGAGCAGCGGTGTGTTGCCCTCCGGGTGCGACACCACCCGCTCGGCGCCGGGCAGGACGACGTCGCGGAAGCGCCAGACGCCCGACGCCGGCGCGTCCAGTCCCCGCCGCTGACGGGTGTTGAAGCGCTCGATCAGCTCGTCGCGGGTGAGATCGGGCGGGCGGTGCTGCAGCTCCAGCAAGCCGCCGCACGTCGGGCAGCGGGCCCGGGGGTCGTTCACCGGCAGCTCGTTGCCGCACTCGCCGCAGGCCTGCCATGTCTGTGGCCGGTCGATGCGGAACTTCATGGCATATCTCCCGAATCCCCCAGGAGCCGGGCCCCGCGGCGGTCCACCGCGCCGACTACCGACTCGGCCCGGCGGCCGCCGGCGGCATGCGCGGCCACCATTGCCGCGGCCACGCGCTCCGCCTGCTCGCGTCCGCGTGCCAGGGCGAACGCGGTCGGTCCGCTGCCCGAGATCGAGCTCCCGAGCGCGCCGGCCCCGAGCGCGGCCGCCTTGGCCTCGACGAACCCGGGCAGGAGACCCGCGCGGGCCGGCTCCGCGATCCGGTCGTCGATCGCGCGGCCCAGCAGCGCGTAGTCCCCGGCGGCGAGTGCGGCCACCATCGCCGCCACCTGGGCCGCCTGATGCATGGCCACGGCCCGGGGCACCTCGCGCGGCAGCACCGCCCGGGCGTCGGCGGTGCGCATCCGCTGGTCTGGCCGCACCAGCACCACGAACAGCTCGGGCGGCACCGGTAGCTGGACCAGGTCGAGCGGGTCCACTGCGCGGAGCAGCACGATGCCCCCGAGCAGCGCCGGCGCCACATTGTCGGCGTGGCGGCCGGCCACCGCCTCCTCGGCGTCGAGGCACGCCTCGATCAGCGCCGAGCGTCCGAGCGGCGAGCCGAGCAGGGCGTTGGTCGCGACGGCGCCCGCGACGGCGGACGCGGCACTCCCACCCTGGCCTCCCGAGAGGGGAAGCCCCTTCCGGATGCTGAGGCCGATACCGCGATCGGGCGTGATGCCGGCGCGGCGCAGCACTGCCAGCGCGGCGAGCCCCGAGGCGTGACGATCGGCTTCGCTCGGCAGCTCGGCGTGACCGGGGTCGAGGATCCGCACCCCGCTCCCCTCGGTCCACTCCGCCCGCACCTCGTCGCCGGGGCCCTCGACGGCGAGGCCGAGGATGTCCAGCCCGGGACCCACATTCCCCACGCTCGCCGGGGCGAAGGCGGTCACCGCGGCGGGGCCGCTCACGCGCCCGCCAGCCGCAGGATGTCGTTGAGCACGCCGGCCGCCGTCACCTCGGCGCCGGCGCCGGGCCCGCGGATCACCAGGGGGTTCGCCTGGTAGCGCACGGTGGTGAACACCAGCTGGTTGTCCGAGCCCTTGATCGACGCCAGCGGACTGCCGACCGGCACCGGTCGGAGTCCCACCGCGATCCGCGACCGGGTCACGGTGGCGACGTACCGCAGTACCGATCCCTGGGCGCGAGCGGTCTCCACCCGCCGCTTCCACCCGGCATCGAGCTCGTCCAGCCGCTCGAGGAACTCCGGGAGCGGAAGCGCGCGAGCCCACTTGGGCACCAGCGACTCGACCGACGCCCGGCCCAGCTCGCCCCGGTAACCCAGCAGCCGGCCCAGGATCAGCGCCTTGCGCCCGACGTCCATGCCCGAGAGATCCTCGCGCGGATCGGGCTCGGTGTACCCCAGCCGCATGGCCGAGCGCACCGCGCGGGAGAAGGGCGTGCCGTCGCCCACCTCGCTCAGTACGTAGCCCAGGGTCCCCGACAGCAGGCCCTCGATCCGCTCCACCCGATCGCCCGATTCGGTGAGCTTGTGATAGGTGTCGATGATGGGGAGCCCGGCGCCGACGGTGGCCTCGTGCAGGATCCGCCGGCCGCGGGCGCGGGCGGTCTGCCAGAGCGCCTCGCTGGCCGCGCGCCGTCCGGAGATCGGCCGCTTGTTGGCGAGCACCAGATCCATCCCGTGCAGCAGCGCCGCCTCCAGCGCGGCCGAGGTGTCGTCCGCGGTGAGGTCCACCAGGACCGGGCGGGTGAGGGCGTAGCCCGCGATGTGCGCGATCGCCTCCTCCGCCGAGCCGGCGTGTCCCTTCGCCGCCGAGGCGAGGGACTTGCCACGCCGCTTGTCCTTCGCCAGCGTGGCCAGTCGCCTGGGCGCGAGGCCCTGAGGATCGAACACGTAGCCCGAGCGGTCGATCACCGCCGCCACTTTGAGCGACAGCGCCGGCCGGCGCACCCGCCCGATCAGGTCGGCCAGGGTGCGGCCGATCTGCCCGAAGCCGAGCAGGATCACTTCCATCCGCTCGGGACGGATCACCGCGCCGCCCGCGATCCGGCTGAGCTGGAATGCCGCGTGGATCCGGCGCTGCGCCTCGGCGGCTTCCCGGGCCTCGACCACGACCGAGATGTTGAGCTCCGAGGAGCCCTGGGCGATCGCGACCACGTTGATCCCGCCGGCCGCGAGCGCGGTGAACACGCCGGCCGCGATCCCCGGCGTGCCGTGCATCCCGAGCCCGACGACCGCCACCGTCGCCATCTCCGGGCTCGACTCGACGCCGTCGATCTCGCCCCGCGCGATCTCGTCCTTGAACTCGCGGGCGAGGCTCTCCTGCGCGTCCGCGGCGAGGGCCTCGGGCACGCTGAAGCAGATCGAGTGCTCCGAGCTGGCCTGGGAGATGAGCGAGACCGAGATCTGCCGCGCGTGGAGCGCGTCGAAGGTGCGCGCCGCGATCCCTGGTACGCCCAGCATGCCGTTCCCCGTGACCGTGATGAGCGCCTGGCCGCCCGCCGCGGTGAGCGCCTTCACCGGGTTCCGGCCGGCGCCCACCCGCTCGGACACCTCGGTGCCGGGCGCCTCGGGGTCCGCAAAGGGCCGCACGATCACGGCGGTGCGCCGGCCGGCGATCGGGATCAGCGCCCGAGGGTGC
>DASSML010000015.1:0-11095 GCA_035688895.1 Gemmatimonadales bacterium | reverse complement strand
GACCCTTACTGCGTTGGGCTTACCAGCAGGCCGGCGCGCCCTCGGCGATCACGACCGCATTGGGCTGGTTAGCCTGCGGACCGACGTACACGCCGCAGGTGTTCGGCACGCTGGTGTTGGGCACCGCCGGGTTGGTGGCGGTGGCCGACCAGCCAGCCGCGTCCACGTAGGTCACGGTGACGGTGTTGTCCTTGCTCGGGGTGAACGCCAGGGTGCCGGCGCCGCCCAGACCGTTGGCCTGGGTGTACTGGGTGCCGTCGCCGACGTACGGGCCACCGCCAGCGTAGTCCTGGTTATCCGAGAAGAACGCCTCCTGGGCGGTCACCAGGTTACGCAGGTCGGACTTCATCGAAGCGACCACCGCCTTCTCCTTCGTGTTCGCGAACTTCGGGATCGCGATCGCGGCCAGGATGCCGATGATGACGACCACGATCAACAGCTCGATCAGCGTAAAGCCCTTGCGATTCTGCATACTTCCTCCGAGTGAGTGAGCGGCGTGTGGCCGAGCCATCGACAGTGGGGTCGGGCTGGCCCCGGGTAAGGCAATCGGTATGCCGCCCCCCGGGGGTACCTGGCAACCACTGGGACTGCAAGCGGTTATGATGGCGCAGACAGTCTTTGCGCCGCGGTGCCGGAGCGCACCGGAACAGGATTTTGCAAGAGCGCTCTACCGGTCAGCCGGCCTCCGCCGGGGCGCGGCGAACGGTTGCACGGTAGGGTGGCCGAGCGTTTGTCAGGACATCGGATTGGCGCGCAACGGGGCGGAAGGGTGCGGGTCGCTAGGAGGGAGGGTGCGACAGGCAGGCCATGGCCGCCAGCCGCTCGCGGTAGGGATTCAGAACGGGGAGGGCCGGTCGCAGGCGCTCCAGGCGGGCGATGGCCTCGCCCAGCGCGTCGCAGTCGTCGGCGCGGGTGGCCGCCTCGGCCGTGAGGACCCAGAAGCGGAGGCTGTCGGGCTGGGCGCGGGCCACCCCCAGGCGAAGGGTCGTCGCCCGTTCGGCGTCGCCCCGTGCCAGCGCGAGGTGCGACGCGGCCAGCGTGAGATCGGCCGAGGGCGGTAGGCTCTGCTCGGCTCGGGCCAGGCGGACCCCGGCGGTATCGAGCTCCCCGGCCAGTATACTCATCGTCACCGCGCGCGAGGCCTCCTGGACCAGCCGCGGTTCGGCCAGGAAGGCGGCCCAGTGGTCGTCGGCCGCCTGGCGCCACCGCCGACGCCGCTCCATCGCGTTGGCGAAATCCCGCCACATCGCCCCGTTGCCGTCGTAGATCCGGAACCCCTCGAGCATCCGTCGATCGCCCAGCGCAGAATCGCCGGCCAGGTAGGCGAGCTCGCCGCCGACCCAGTCCGCTCGGTATGACCTCGGCGCATCCCGGACCAGCTGATGGAAGAAGACGGTGTTGTCCTGCCATACGCTCTCCCTGGCCTCGGTTCGCGTGGTGAAAGCGATCACCATCACGCAGAGGGCGGCACTGGCAGGCACGGGCGCGCGCCGCCAGGCCTCACACCACAGCCAGCCAAGGACCAGGCACAGGCCGACAGAGGGGAGATAGAGGGTGCGCTCGGCGAGGAGGATGCCCGTGGGCTCGACCAGGTTCGCCACGATCAGCAGACTGGCCCCGACCCAGGCGATGCCCGCCGTGACCACGGGCGCCTTCGCCTGAGCGATCACCGCCAGCCCCGCGCAGGCCGCCAGCAGGAGAAGGCCGAGCACCGCGTGGGCGCCGAAGGTCGTGGTGACCGGAAGGAAGTTGGGGGAATAGTCGGCCGAGAGGTGCAGCGGAAGCAGCAGCAGTCGCAGGTACTCGGTCACCACCGGCAGCATGATGATCACCCGCTCGGTGAGCGAGGTCCCCGCCAGCCCGGGGGCCGGCTGATCGCCGGCGAGATCGCCCAGGATGCGCGCGCGCAGGAGCAGCCACACCACGGTGAGTGCCACGACCGCGAGCCAGAGCGCGCTCTGCGGATCGCGACGGACCCGGAAGGCTCGGCCCGCTTCCCGCTCGCGCAGCCAGTCGAGCAGGAGCAGGAGCGCCGGGGCCGCGAAGGCGGACTCCTTGGACGCCAGCGCCAGCAGCACCATGCCGAGCGTGCCGAGCGCGGCGCCCCAGTGCCACCGGCCCGTGGTCCGGACCAGGTCGCCGTGCCGCAGGTAGAGCAGGGCCGACGCGAGGGTGAAGGTGGTGGCCAGGAGCTCGGCACGCCCCACGCTGTTGGCCACGGCCTCGACGTGCACCGGATGCACCGCGAAGAGCAGGCCCGCCGCGAAGGCGCCTGTACGGGGCAGCCAGCGCGCCGCCAGCAGATAGACCAGCGCGCTCGCCGCGGCGTGCAGCAGCAGGTTCACCACATGGAACCCGGCGGGCGCGCCGGAGCCTAGCGCCCAGTTGGCGGCGAAGGTGAGGCTGGTGAATGGACGATACAGGCCGTGGGGCTGCCACGGAGAGGTAAGGATCTCGGCCCAGTGGGCCGGGGAGTGCACCAGCGCGTTGTTGAGGATGACGGAGATGTCGTCGTAGACGAAGGCGAAGCCGACGGTCCGGGCGTAAACGGCGGCGGCGGCGAGGGCGATCAGTGCTGCCGGCCACAGCCGCCTCACGATGGTCGGTCCGGCTCTCGAAGCGCGAGCCAGAGACACGCCACGCCCACCGGAATGGCCGCGCCGATCACGTCGGCGCCCATGAGCCACCAGGCGCCCTTGAGCCGCGGCCACAGCGGGACGTGCCCCTGGTGCGCCAGCCACAGGAAGGGGAGCCAGCTCCCCAGCACCGCCGCCAGCACGACGACCGGGAGCGAGCGCTGCCGTGGCCAGCGCCAGGTCAGTGGCGCAACCACCGCCACGGCCACCGCCGCGCCGAGCAGCATCCACCACCCGTCGTAGGCGTGAAACTCGGGCATCGACTCGACCCTGGCAGTACGGAGCGCCAGGACCAGGGCCGCACCCGCCCCCAGCGCCGCGAGCCAGCGGGCGCGCGTCCGGGAGAGGAGCGGCGCCCCGTTCACGCCTTCACTTCCACCTGTTCCTCGTAGCGACTGAGCTTGCGGTAGAGGGTCGAGGGATCGATGCCGAGCACCTCGGCGGCACGGGTCTTGTTGCCGCCCTCCGCCTGCAGGACCCACATGATGTAGGCCCGCTCGATGACCTCGAGGGTCGGATTGCGGTAGGACCGCTCGGCCACCAGCGGCTCCTTGCGCCGCTTGGTGATCCGCTCGGGCAGCGAGGCCCCGTCGATCACGTTGCCCCGGCTCAGCACCACCGCGTGCTCCAGCGCGTTCTCCAGCTCGCGGACGTTGCCGGGCCACTCGTACACCATCACCGCGTCGAGAGCTTCCGAAGCCAGTGCCTTGGCCTCGGCCCCGGTCTCCTGCGCCAGCGACTGGAGGAAGGACTCGATCAGCAGGAGCAGGTCGTCCCGCCGCTCGCGGAGGGGCGGAAGGTTGATGGCGATGACGTTGAGCCGGTAGAAGAGGTCGCTCCGGAAGTTGCCCCGGCGGATCTCCTCCTCCAGGTCGCGGTTGGTCGCCGCGATGATCCGCACGTCCACCGGAATCGGCTCGGTGGCGCCCACCGGGATGGCCTCCCGCTCCTGCAGTACCCGGAGGAGCTTGACCTGGAGCGAAGGCGGCATCTCGCCCACCTCGTCCAGGAAGAAGCTCCCGCCCCGCGCGGCCGCGAAGAGGCCCTGCTTGTCCCGCACGGCGCCGGTGAACGACCCCTTCACGTGTCCGAACAGCTCGCTCTCCAGCAGGTTCTCCGGCAGGGCGCCGCAGTTGATGGAAAGGAACGGACCGTCGACCCGGTTGGAGAGGTTGTGGATGTAGCGGGCGACGACCTCCTTACCGGTCCCGCTCTCGCCCTGGATCAGCACCGTGCTCTCGGTGGGCGACACGTGCTCGGCCAGCTTGAGCACCTCGAGGAAGCGCTTGCTCTTGCCGATGGGCCGGGTGACCGCCGTCTTGTCCCGCCGGCGGATCTCCTGCTTGAGCTGCTTGTTCTCCACCCGGACCGCGCGGAACTCGCAGGCCCGGCGCAGGATGGCGACCAGCTCGTCGTTGGAGAAGGGCTTCTGGATGTAATAGAAGGCCCCCTGGTTCACCGCGCCGATGGCGCTCTGGAGCGAGGCCTGCGCGGTCATCAGGATGACCGGGGTCATCGGGTCCTGCTCCCGCGCCGAGTTCAGGATGTCCAAGCCCGACACCTGGGGCATCCGTACGTCGGAGAGGATGATGTCGTGGGCGCCGGAGCGGATCTGCTCCAGTCCCGCCTTCCCTCCCTGTGCGGTGGTGACCTCGAATCCCTCGTTGCGCAGCAGGATTCGGAGGGTATCGAGGATCCCGGACTCGTCGTCCACCACCAGGACCGAGGGCTTCTGGCTCATGCAGCGTCCTCCGCGATCATCTTGGCCGGCAGAAAGATAGTGAATGTGGTGCCGGCACCGGGGGTGGAGTCCACCAGAACCAGACCGTGATGGGCCTGCACCGCGCGCTGCACGATGGCCAGCCCGAGCCCGCTGCCGCCCGACCGGCCCGAGACGAAGGGCTCGAACAGGCGCTCGCGGATGTCCTCCGGGATCCCGGGCCCGCTGTCGCGGACCTGGAGCCGCACGGCGTGCTCCATGTTGGTGCCGTGGGGGATCTCCGCCGCGGTCACCGCGGCGACGCTGACCGTCACCCGCGCGGGACCGGTGGCCACCTGCACCGCGTTGAGCACCAGGTTGGCCACCACCCGGTGCAGCAGGTCCTCATCGCCGTCCACCATGGTGCGGCGGCCCTCGATGGCGATCGTCGCGTCGGCCCGGCACTCGGGATGGGCCCGGATGAGCCGCACCACCGCCGTCACCACCGCGTGCAGGTCCAGCGGGTCGAACCGGGTGGCGCGCACCCGGGCGAAGTCGAGGAACTCGCTCAGGAGCCGGCTCAGCCGGTCGCTCTCCCGGACGATGAGCCCGGCCAGGAACCGCTCGTCCTCGTCGGCATGCCGGCTCCGGGCCAGTTGCTCCACCGAGCTCCGGATCGAGGCCAGCGGGTTCCGGATCTCGTGCGCCAGCGACGCGCTCAGCGCCGCCACCGACTCCAGCCGCTCGGCCCGGGCCTGCAGCTCCTGCACTTCTTTCAGGTCCGAGATGTCGGTGAAGATAGCCGTGACCGAGGGCGCCTCCTGGGTTTCCTGCCGGAACGTGGTCGTGCTCAGGCCGATGGGGAACATCCGCCCGCCCTTCTGGTGCATTACCATCCCTTCCCCCCGGCTGATCTTCCGACCGTTCCGGATCCCCGAGACCACCGCGGCCCAGAGCTCCGAGGAGCGGCTCTTGAGCTGGTCGAGAATGGGGAGGCCGACCAGATCCTCGCCCTCCAGGTCCAGCAGCCGCCGCGCCGTCGGATTGATGAAGGCCAGCCGGCCCAGCCCGTCCACCGTGAGCACGCCCGAGCGGATGTTGCGCAGGATGTCGTCCGCCTCGAGCCGGACTCGCTTGAGCTCGGTGGCGAGCGTCGCCTGCTCCATCCCCGCCTCGCGGAGCCGATGCCCCAGGATGGCGACGATGGCGAAGACCAGGTTGAACACCACCATCTGGGCCCAGAACGGCGAGTCCAGCACCACCGCCCGGCTGAGCAGCGCGTCGCCCAGGAACGCCGCGGAGGCCAGGAAGGCCGTCAGCACCCCCCATGTCGGCGGCATGAGCAACGCGTAGGCCGCCACCACCAGCACGTACAGCGAGGGGAAGGCCGACTGCGGCTGCCCCGCGAAGTGGACCACGGTGGTCACCACCCCGAGATCCACGATCGCCTGGATCAGCAGGAAGGTGTTGCCCGGCTCCCGGCGCTGCAGGTGGACCACCCACGCCCCGTAGGCCGTGAAGGTCAGGGCGATCACCACCGAGACGCTCACCAGGAACGATTCCTGGGGGCGCTCGGTCCACACCAGCCCGGCGCCCATCAGCACGCCGACCAAAAGGATCAGGCGGCCGACGAAGAGCCAGGAGAGCAGGGTCCGCTGGTCGGGAAGCGAGCTCCTGCCTGTCCGTTTATCGGATGGCATCGTGCCTCGGGTGCTGCCTGGTGTGGAGGGGTCCCGCCGAAGATAGAAAGGCCGACGTATCATTACAATCCGTATGGCCTGGTTCGTCTACCTCGCCCGCTGCGCCGACGGCTCCCTCTACACCGGCGTCACCACCGATCCCGCCCGGCGGGAACGGGCCCACAACCGGGGCCGGGGCGCCGCCTACACCCGCAGCCGCCGGCCGGTGCGGCTGGTTCACCTGGAGCCGGCCCGGGACCGGGGGGCCGCGCTCCGGCGAGAGCTGGAGATCAAGCGGATGACGCGGGCGGGGAAAGAAGCGTTGATGGGGCGCACAGAGGGTCGGACAGTCGGACGGGCGGACGGGCGGGGGTTTCCGGGATTTTCGGCCGAGGCGCTCCGCTTCCTCCGCCGGCTCCGGCGGAACAACCGGAAGGACTGGTTCGAGCGCAACCGGGCGGTCTACGAGACCGCCGTGCGCGACCCGATGCGGGCGCTGGTGGAAGAGATGGACGTGCGCCTGGCCCGGATCGCACCCGAGCTCATGGGAGACCCCCGGCGCTCGGTGTTCCGCATTCACCGGGACGTCCGGTTCTCCCGCGACAAGTCACCCTACAAGACCAACGCCGCCTGCCAGTTCTACCACATGGACGCCGGGCGCGGGGCCGGACGCGACGCCGACGGGGCCGCGGCGGGCCTGTACTTCCAGCTGGCGGACGGGGAGTGCTTCGCGGCGGGGGGACTCTGGATGCCGGCCCGCCCGGCACTGGACCGGGTGCGGGAGGCGATCGACCAGGACCCGAAGGCGCTCGACGAGCTGGTCCGGACGCCGGCGTTCCGGCGCCGGTTCCGTGAGCTCACGCCCGAAGCGGTGTTGACCCGGATGCCGCGCGGGTACGCCGAGTCTCACCCGGCCGCCGGATGGCTGCGGTTCCAGTCCTTCACCGCGTCCCGCGACATGCCGGAGCGGGAGGTACTGAGCCCGAGGCTGCCCGACATTCTGGCGCGGGATTTCGCCGCCCTGGTGCCGCTGGTGCGGTGGCTCAATCAGGCCATCGGCTACTCGAGCCGCGACCGGCGCTTCTGAACTGCTCCGACCCGCTCGACTTCAGTGCTGTTGGAGCCTGCGATACTGCGCCGCCTGCTCCTTCCGCCCCGTCGCGTCGTAGAGGGTGGCGAGCTGCCCCGCGGTCACCCGGGCCAGCGAGTCCTGCTTCAGGCTGTCCGCGATCGCGAGAACCCGGAGCGCGAGCGGCTCCGCCTCCTTCCACTGGCGCTGGTCGACCAAAATAGTCACCAGGACCCGTCCGAAGCGCATCGAATCCCGGGGCGTCGGCCCGTTTGGCCCCGTGACCGACAGGACCCAGCGGAAGTTCCGTTCCGCCTCGGCGCGCCGACCGAGGTCGAACTGGTTGCGCCCCAACCATCCGGTCGCGAACACGACGTCGGGGTGCTCCGGTCCATAGGCTCGCCGCATCCGCAGCAGCGCTTCCTCATAGTGAGGCTCGGCCTCGCGGTATGACCCCACGGCGTACTCCAGCGACGCGAGGTTGAAGAGGGTTCGGCCGATCGCCGGGTTGTCGTCCGCGAGCAGGGCCCGCCGCATGGCCAGCACCTGCTTCACGAGGACGACCGCGCTGTCCGGCAAGTCGGCATTCTGGTAGACGTAGCCGAGGTTCTCGAGATGGGTGGCGAGCGAGGGGTGCGAGGTGCCGAGCAGCGAAGAGTCGAGCGCCACCGTTCGCCGCGCGATGGCGAGCGCTTCAGTGAACTTGCCCTCGTTGGACAGGATGATCGCAAGGTCGCTGAGGATCGGGATCGACTGCGGATGCTCGTCCTGGCCGAGCTCGCGAAGCATCGCGATCGTCGCGCGGCCGGTGGACTCGGCCTTCGCCAGCTCGCCGGACGTGAGCTGTATGGAGACGACCCGGCCCATGGCCATCGCCACGGCGAAATCGTGCTCCCCGGCGACCTGCCGGTAGATCGCGAGCGCTTCCCGGGCCAGCGTGTCGGCCCGCGCGAGCCGGTTCGTGTTGGTCGCCACGTCGGCGAGATCGAGCAGGTTGGCGGCGGTGACGGTGTCCGCTCCACCGCGCCGGCGCCGGATCTCCAACGCGCGCTGGAGCGCGGTCTCGGCGGAGTCGTATTTCCCCTGCGAGGTAAACATGTTCCCGAGGTCGTTCCAGCTCTCCGCGGTCTCCTCGCTCGATGGGCCGCTCCGCGCCCGCCGCTCGCGCAGCGTCTCCCGGTAGAGGGTATCGGCCTCCGCTCCGCGGCCGAGCCCGGCGTACACCGTCGCGATGGTGCGCCTGACCGTGGAGGCGATGACCGGGTCGGTGATCCTGCCGGCATCCACCTGCTTGACACCCTGCGCCAGCGCGTCCACCACCGTCGTCTGTCGCTTGCCGCCCTCCCACGGATCGGCCGACTTGAACACGTCCACGAGGAAGGTGCTGATCGCCGTCGCCTTCGCTTCTCCCCGCTCGGCCCGGTCCCGTTCCCGCAGGATACCGGCGACGCCGACGACCAGGGCCACGACGGCCGTCGCCGCCACCGACACCCCCAGGCGGTGCCGGCGGACGAACTTGGCGGTGGTGTATCGGAGAGTCGGCGGCCTCGCGGTGACGGGTTTGCTCTCCAGGTGCCGTTCGATGTCGAGGGCCAGCCCGTTGACGGTCTCGTAGCGCCGGTTGCGGTCCCGCTCGATGGCCTTGACCACGATCCAGTCGAGGTCGCCCCGCAGCTCGCGCCGGAGCCCGACCGGGGTCGTGTGTCGTCGACGCGCGGAGTTGCTGGCGGTATTCGACTCGAGCGTCGAGACGCGCCGGCTGGGCGTGGGGATGTCCACGTTCCCCAGCACGTACTCCGCGATGAACGCCGCCGGCAGCAGCCCCCGCTGGTCGAACGGCAGGACGCCCGTCACCAGCTCGTAGAGCACCATGCCCAGGCTGTAGATGTCGGCGCGGGTGTCGATATCGGCCTTGCTCGCCTCCGCCTGCTCCGGGCTCATGTAGGCCGGTGTCCCGACGGCCACGCCGAGCTCCGTCGTGAAGTCGCTGTCGGTCAGCCGTCGCTCGGTCGCCTTGGCGATCCCGAAGTCGATAATGGTCGGAACCGGCTGTCCGTCGACCATGCGGACCAGGACGTTGCTCGGCTTGATGTCGCGGTGGATGACGCCTTTCTGGTGCGCGTGCTGGATCCCGCGGCAGACACCCAGGAAGAGCTGCAGCCGCTGACGGAGGTTCAGCTCGTGCCGGTCGCAGTAGTCGGTGATCGGTTCGCCGGGCACGAGCTCCATGACGAAGTAGGGGAGGCCCTCGTCGGTGGTGCCGGCGTCGAGCGCGCGGGCGATGTTGGGGTGGTCCATCACGGCGAGCGCCTGCCGCTCGCCCTCGAAGCGGGCGAGCACTTCGTCCGTGTCCATCCCGAGCCGGATCACCTTGAGGGCGACCGTGCGGCGGAGCGGCTCGCGCTGCTCGGCCTCGTAGACGGTGCCCATCCCGCCCTGGCCGAGGACGCGGGTGATGCGGTAGGGACCGATGCGTTCGGGGTGGAGCTGACGTGCGGGGACCGGCGGCGGAAGTGCGCCGCCGGGTGTGACCGTCGATTCTTCAGGGGGCATGCGGCCAATCTGCCGGCGCGAGCCGGTTTGGCAAGGCTGCCGCTACGGCGATCGGCTATTCCATCCTGCCTCCACCGCTCTTCACCTCGGCGCTCGAGAGCCGGCGCTCCTCGCCGATGTCCGGCGGACTCCCCGTCACCATTCCCTTGACTACCTCGAAAAGCACCACCGGCCTGGGCTTGTCCACCTTGAGGTAGGTCACCGATTCCACGTCCACCAGAATGAGTGCCAGCCGCGGGTCGTCCGGCCCGCCGTTCCGCTCCCCGCCCTCGTCGCCGAACCACACTTTCCAGTCCGGCCGGTAGAGCTCGTGAATCGCTCGGCGGTCGCGGGAGACCGTCGCCGTCCCGCTGACCGACACCCACTCGCGGGTACGGTCGCGGTAATAGGCCAGGTTGATATGAGGATCGAACTCCAGCTCGTCCAGCTTGTGCGACTCGATGTCGGTCACGAACCAGAGGTCGCTGCCCTCCGCCTGTGTCTGGGTGGCCATGGGCCGGGAGACGAGGTGGCCGTCCGGCCGCCGGGTGGTGAACATGGCGATCTCGATGCCGTCGATGAGGTCGTAGAGATCGTCGAGCTTCTTGGTGAGGCCTGATGTTTCCGTCATAGCGTCGTCCTTGGAGGTTTATGGGTGTGGCAACGTGTCATCGGTGGCTCGTGACGCCGACCCGCCGGCACATGTCGTGATCCGCCGCTCGCCGCAGGAGATGCCGAGGGCGAGGTGGGCGCACTTGGGACCGACGCCGGGCAGCGCGAGCAGCGCCTTCGCGTCGCACGGCAGGTCGCGGTCCGGCCGGGCGGCCGCCACCCGGGCAATCTCCCGGATCGAGCCCGCCTTGGTGCGATGGAAGGTGACCGACCCGATCAACCGGTCGATGGCGCTGGGGACGAGCCGGGCGAGGTCGGCCGGCTCGGGTGCGGCCTCGAAGAGCCGCCGGGCCGCAACAAGGCTGACCTCATCGAAGGTGCGGACCGAGAGGATGCAGGCCACCACCTGGCGGTAGAGCGAGAGGTGGCCCTCGTCGGCCAGCGCGAACATCGCGGCCTTGGGCAGCGGCCGCACCGCCTGCCGGATCCGGCGGAGCGCCAACCTGACGTCGAACCGACGGCGCGGCGCCGGCAGCCGCCTCAGCGATCGAGTCGCCCGCTTAGCCACCGGTATGCCGCGGCAGTCGCGAGACCGTACCCGACGTGGGTCGCGATCGGCCCGGCGACGCGGGCGGGCTCCTGCCGGGTCACCGGCGGCATCAGGCCGCTGGCCGGGAGCCAGCCGAGATAGCCGACGGCCCAGGTGGCGAGGCCCAGAACCGCGCCGGCCAGCAGGGGATTCCCCGCTCCGGCGGCGAGCCCGTACAGCACCCCGAACGTGGTTCCGTAGCCTAGCTGCAGTCCCTTTTCCGCTGCCGCCTTTCCCGCGGGCGGCAGCGCGGGACGACGAGCCGCCGGCACGGCAGAC
>DASSML010000014.1:0-5120 GCA_035688895.1 Gemmatimonadales bacterium | reverse complement strand
CGAGCGCCTGGCCGACGAGGCCATCGCGCGGGCGGATTCGCTCCTGCAGATCGACCGCGCGACCGACGTCTACCTCATGGTGGGCCTGGGCGGCGCCAACGCCGGCGAGCTGGTCGTCGGCGGGCGGGGTGTGGCCTTCGTTTGTCTGGAGCACTTCACCGGGCGGGTGAATCCGGAGACCTACGGCATGGGCCTCGCCCCGGACCTGATTCCGGTCTGGATCGCCCACGAGCTGGCACACACCGTCCGCTACACCTCGCCCCGGAGCGCGAGCGACATGCGCCGGCTGGTCAACGATCAGGGCGGCAGCTACGACTACTGGGCGACAGGCAGCCGGGCCACCTTGCGCGAGCTGCTGGTCAACGAGGGCCTGGCCGTCCACGCCGCGCAGGCGATCGCCCCCGGGTTCGATGCCGCCGACTACTTCGGGTATCCGCGTCGGCAGTATCACCGCCTGCGGGAGATGGAGGCCTTCCTCCGCCGGGTCATCGAGCCCGACCTGGAGCAGACTGGGCTCGGGTTGCGGCTGCGCTATCTCTCCGGTGGGATGAGTCCGTCGGCCCGCCTGGTGGCTGGACGGGTGATTCCCGAGCGGGCCGGCTACTACCTGGGCTATCGCATGACGGAGGCATTGGTCGCACAGCGCGGGCTGGCCGAGGCGCTTCGGTCGTCCGCCGCGGATTTTCAGGCGGCCGAAGATCAGGCGCGCGGAATCCAGTCGGCCTGATCTACTTCCCTACGCAGAAGCCGGCGAAGACCCTCCCCAGCACTTCCTCGATGTCCACGGTCCCCACCAGCTCGTCCAGGGCGAGGGTGGCCTCCCGCACGTGGTGCGACGCCAGCACCGCGTCGCCCGTCGGGCCAAGATGGGTCAGACTCTCTGCCAGGGCTTCCTGGGCACGCTGCAGCGCCACCCGCTGGCGCTCGCGGGTCAGGGTGGGCTCGAGGTCGCCCAGCGCGATCCGGTCGCCGAAGACCCGCTCCGCCGCCGCCCGCCGCAGGTCAGCCAGTCCCTGCCCCGTGACGACCGAGACCGTGATCCCGTCGGGTGCCGTCTCGCCGGGCTCCGGGTGGAGATCGCCTTTGGTCCGGATCAGCAGCGTCGGCCGCTCGGCCATGATGGCGCACTCGTCCAGGCCCGGCGCTCGCCCTCCTTCCACACAGAGCAGGACCAGGTCGGCCGCGGCCAGGTAGCGCCGGCTCACCTCCACGCCGAGCCGGTCCACTCGCTCGCTCGGTTCCCAGAGACCGGCGGTGTCGGCCAGCCGGACGGGCCAGCCCAGGAAATCAGTCGCGGCCTCGATGGTATCGCGCGTGGTGCCGGGGACCTCGGTGACCAGCGCCCGCTCGACCCCGAGGAGCGCATTGAGCAGTGACGACTTGCCGGCGTTGGGCCGACCCGCGAGCACCAGCAGGGCGCCCTGGCGCATGCGGTCGCTGGAGGGCGCGGTGGCGAGGAGGCGGCGGAGCTGCTCCCGCACCGATTCCAGCTCCGAGGCGATCCGCTCCGGCGGCACCGGTCCGTCGTCCTCGCCGGGAAAGTCGATCTCGTAGCTCAGCAGCGCCTGCGCACCGACCAGCGCGTCCCTGAGGTCCGTGAGCCGGCGGCTCAGCCCGCCCTCCAGCTGCCCCAGGGCGATCCGAGCCTGGGCCGGCGCCGTCGCGTCGATCAGGTCGCCCACCGCCTCGGCCTGAACCAGGTCGAGCTTTCCGTTGAGAACGGCGCGCCGGGTGAACTCGCCCGGTGCCGCGGGTCGGGCGCCGGCGGCGTGGAGGGCGGAGAGGAGGCGCGCCGGCACGAGCTGGCCGCCGTGGCAGGACAGCTCCACCATGTCCTCCCCGGTGTAGCTCGCCGGAGCCGGGAACACGGTGTAGAGGCCCTGATCGATCGGGTCGCCGTCGGGGTCTACGAAGGTCGCGAGGGTGGCGTAGCGGGGTCGGTCATCGCGAAAGCCGCGGACAACCTGGCCCGCGACGGCGAAGGCGCCGGTGCCGCTGAGCCGCACCAGCGCCAGGGCGGCGCGCCCCGGCGGCGTCGCCAGGGCCGCGATGGGGTCGGAGAGCAACTACCCCCGCTTGCGGCGCCCTCCGGTCGCCGGGTCCGGCGGCCGGGCGGTCTTCACGTCGACGATCACCCGCGCGGTCCGCCGCTGCCGCTCGCGGGCGAGCATCCACTGCTGCGGAATGCTGGCGATGTTGCTGACGGTGTAGTACAGGTTGAGCCCGGAGGGGAAGAAGAGGAACATCCCCGTCATCATGACGGGCATGAAGTACAGCATCGTCTTCATCTGCGGGTTGGGCTCCATGCCCACCTGCCCGACCTTGGTGAGCACGAACATCGAGAGCCCCATCACCACCGGGATGATGTACAGCGGATCGGGACGGCTCAGGTCGGGGAGCCAGAGGAAGGAGGTGCCCCGCAGCTCGATCGCGTTCTGGAACACGAAGAAGAGCGCGAACAGGATCGGCATGGGCAGCAGCATGGGCCAGCAGCCGCCCAGCGGATTCACGCCGTGCTCCTTGTACAGCTTGAACATCTCCTGCTGCATCCGCTGCGGGTCTTCCTTGTGCCGCTCCTGAATGTCCTTCATGAGCGGCTGCACTTCCTGCATCTTCATGTTGGCCCGCATCGCCTTCTGGTTGAGGGGCCAGAGCAGCACCCGCACCAGCAGCCCGAAGACGATGAGCACCACGCCGTAGCTCAGCAGCAGGTGCTCGTGCATCCAGACCAGGAGCCAGCGGACCGGCACGGCGAACAGCCGGATCAGCGTGCGCAGGCCGGGATAGCCGTAGGGGTTCACCTCGTCGAAGGCGTGTCCCTGGTGGGTTAGCCGGTCGTACTCCATCGGACCGGCGTAGACGGTGTAGCGGAAATCTCCGGCGGGAGAGACCGGAAGGCTGACCCGGATCCGGGCGGCGGTCGGCTTCTTCCCGGCCGGGTCGGGCAGCGCCGTCGCGGTGGCGCCGCTGATTCCCCCCGTGGTGTCGCCGGCGAGCAGCCCGGTCACGAAGTACTTGGACTTGAGCGCCGCCCACTGGAACGGCCCGCTCAGCGTCGCCGGCTCGGCCGGATCCAGTTTGGCCAGATCGTTCCGGTCCACGTCTCCGCCCCGGGTGACCAGGGCGAGGTCGCGGTGGTTCTCCTCGATGTTGGCCTCGGTGTTCGCCAGCGTAGGCCCGAGCCCGACCAGCAGTTGTCCGCCGTTGGGGCCGACCCCGCTCAGCCGGCCCGCCACCTCGACCCGATAGTCGTCGGGGTAGAAGGTGTAGGTCAGCTCCACCCCGATGCCGCCTCGGGTGGCCGAGAGTTGCAGCGGGGTCGGGCCCGAGACCGCCAGGCGCGGGGCCGATGCGGTGAAGGGGACTCGATCGAAGGAGACGGTGTCGTGCCCCGCGACCAGAGTCAGACCCAGTAGGTCGCTGCCCGGCGGCAGGATCTGCGCACGCCGGCCCCTTTCGTCCGGCGCCTGCGAGGCGTAGCGCTGCAGCTCCGCCGAGACCAATCGGGCGCCCAGAGTGGAGACGCTGTAGGTGTAGAGCGGAGAGGTGACCGCGACGGTGTCTTCGACGGCGGCCGGGGTGGTCGATGCGGCCGGGGCGGTCGGGGCGACCGTGGTCGGGCCGGCGGCCGGAGCCGAGCTGTCAGTCACGGTGGGCGCGCTCGAGTCCACCCGGGCGGCGGTGTCGGCGGCGGTGGCCGGCGGCGCGTTCGCCGTGCGGGACGGAGGACGCTTGATCAGTAGCGCGGGCGCGATGGCGATCACCATCATGATGAGGATCGCCCAAACCGTACGACGGTCCATACTTCTCAGGTCACCGGTTCAGGGAACGGGGTCGTATCCGCCCGGATGGAACGGATGGCAGCGAGCCAGCCGACGCGCGGCGAGCCAGCCCCCCTTGAGCGCGCCGTGCCGAGTGACCGCCTCCAGGGCGTATTGCGAGCACGAAGGATGAAAGCGGCAGCTGGGCGGCAGCAGCGGCGAGAGGACGATCTGGTAGCCGCGAATGAGCCCGGCGAGCAGGCGGCGCGGAACGGCGCGCAGGTTCGGCACGGCTCACCCGGCCCCCAGGGCCAGCCGCCGCCAGTCGAGCAGCTGCCCGCGCAGCTGGGAGAACGCCGCGCCGTACGCCTCGCGCCGGGCCCGGATCACGAGGTCGGCGGCGGGCTGATGGGGTTGGATGTCCCGCCGCCAGATTTCCCGCAGGCGGCGCCGCAAACGATTGCGGGCCACCGCGGAGGACTGGAACTTGGGAACGATCAGTCCCATCCGCGGATGGCCCACCAGGTTGTCGGTCCAGATCATGTCCAAGTGCTCGAGGCGGCGACGCCGGCCTGTGGTCAGGCAGCGGCGGATGTCGGACGCGCGCGCGAGCCGGTGGGCCCGCGGCAGGCGCGCCGTGGCCGTCAGGAGCCTCCGTGCTTCGACGGGAGCGAGACGGTGAGCCGCTTCCGGCCCTTCTTCCGCCGGCGCGAGAGCACCGCGCGGCCCCAGCGCGTAGCCATGCGGGCGCGGAACCCGTGCGTGTTGATCCGGCGCTTGTTGCGAGGCCGATACGACGGCTTCATCGGAAGACCCCTCCAAAGTGAGCCGGGGAAGCTAGTTAGGAAATAGGGGGAAAGCAAGACGCTCGGTGGCGAGGTGGCCCGAACGTACGCAATCGCACGGACGCGCGCGTCACTCGAGACACGCTCACCACACGAGGAGCCTCATCCTGAAAACCACTTCGTCCCCTCGCCACCTCGCCCCCTCGCCACCTCATTGACTTTTCCACACCTGGTCCGTAACATCTCTCGCCCTTGAAAAATCCCCCACCGCTTTTCGAGTCTCGATGCAGCTGTCCGCGAAAGATGCCTGGAAGCGAATCCTCGATGAGGCGCATCGCGAACTTCCCGATCACACGATCCGGACCTGGCTCGAGCCCACCGAGGCCATCGCCCTCGATGAAGGCCGGCTGATCGTCGGGGCGCCCGACCAGTTCGCGGTAGAATGGAACGAGACCAAGCACGCGGCGTTGCTCTCCAAGCTCGCCGAACCGGTCGTCGGCCAACCGACCTCGATCGTTTTTCGGGTTCACGAAGACCGCCAGAAGCGGCCCCAGATGGACTTCTTCGTCGCCCC
>DASSML010000013.1:0-9703 GCA_035688895.1 Gemmatimonadales bacterium | reverse complement strand
GGGCTCGCCCTTTCCCTGGTGCTGACGATCGCCATCCGGCCGGCCGTCGTCGCGTTGCTGCTGCTGCCGTTCCGCTACCCGGCCCGGGAGCAGCTCTTCATCGGATGGACCGGGCTGCGGGGCGCGGTGCCCATCGTGCTGGCGACCTTTCCGGTGCTGGCCGGGGCGCCCGGCGCCGGACGGATCTTCGACCTGGTGTTCTTCATCGTGGTCGCGAGCGCCGTCGTGCCCGGGGCGACCATCGCCTGGGCGGCTCGCCGGCTCGGGCTGCACTCCCCCGAACCGCCCGCTCCGCAGGCGGTACTGGCGGTCGAGTCACGCATGCCGCTCCGGGGGGAGCTGCTGTCCTTCTATATCGATGAGGCGGTGGCGGTGGCCGGCGTGGCGCTGGAGGAGCTGGAGTTTCCCGAGGGAGCCGCGGTGGCGCTCATCGTCCGCGGCGATGCCCTGATCCCCGCCAAGGGGACGACGGTGCTGCAGCCGGGCGACCACGCCTACGTGATCGCCCAGCGAGAGGACCTGCCGCTCATCCGCCTGATGTTCGGACGGGCGGAAGCGGAGTAAGGGCTAGGCTGTCTTCAGCCGGACCCGGGTGCCCCAGGGGTCCGACGCGGCGGCCGTGCCGCGCTGCGATTCCACCGACACTCCGATCTGCTCGAGACTCGCCGCTGCCGCGGTGACGTCCCCCGCCTCGGGCAGCACGATCTCCCACTCGAGCAGTCTCGCATCGTTCTCACCCGCGAGTGGCGCACCTGTGGCCCAGGTGTTGGTGCCAAGGTGATGGTGGTATCCGCCGGCAGACAGGAACAGCGCGCCGGGATAGCTCCACACTATCCGGTCCAGCCCCAGACCCGCGTGATAGAAGCGAGCGGCCCGGTCGAGGTCGTCCACGTAGAGGTGGACGTGCCCGAGCACGGTGCCGGCCGGCATTCCGGCCCAGGGTTCGCCGCCGCCGGCCGCCAGCACCGACTCGACGTCGAGCGGATCGGTGGCCATGGCGAGCTGGCGCTCCTGATGCCGCCACGCGCTCCGGGGCCGGTCGGCATAAACCTCGATGCCGAGACCGTCGGGGTCGCTCAGGTAGAGGGCCTCGCTCACCAGGTGGTCGGACATGCCGGCCCGCTCGTTGAGCTCGGCGAGGTGGCGGAGAAACCGTCCCAGCGACGAACGGTCGGGCAGGAGCAGGGCGAAGTGGTACAGGCCCAGGCGGCCCCGGCGGGGGACCGGTGTAGCGCCGCGGCGCTCGTGCAGCTCGACGAGCGTGCGGGCCGTGCCCGGCGGTGCCAGGCCGACTCGCCCGGCGGTGCGATCCACCGCCTCCAGCCCGAGCACTCGGCCGTACCAATCGAGGGAGCGCTCCAGGTCGGCCACCTGCAGCCGAACGGCTCCCAGGCGCGTCGACGCGGGAAGCCGGTAGCCTGGCGGGGCGATGCCGTAGCCTGGATCTGCCGTGGTAGCGGTTGACGCCATCTCATCCTCCGGATCTGTCGTTCTTCAGTCTACTACGAGACACAGCCTGACGCTGACTGGCCCCTATTCATCTGCCTTCTCTGCGTTCATCTGCGGCTCACCATTTGGCCGCAGAGAAACGCAGAGGAAGACCATGATGGTAGGGAGGCGCGACAACCACTCACCGCGCCCTGTCGATCCCTACGCCGCCCTAGCCGATCCGATGGACGGCGACTCGGCCCGCACCGGCGCGTTGCGGCGGCCACTCGAGCGCCGGGCGATGACACGGTCGAGCGACCAGGCCCCGGCACCCGCCGCCACCAGCGAAGCCGATGCGCCCAGCAGGGCGAGGGCGAACTCGAACCCGGCCGGCAGGAAGAACCCGCCCTTCAGGTGCACGAAGAGAATCGCGCCCAACATGTCGGCCGCCAGCGCGAGCGCGGCGAGCCGGGTGAAGAGACCGGCGATCAGCGCGAGCCCGCCGAGGAGCTCCACCAGGGCGACCAGCGGGCCGGTGATGCCGGGAAGCGGGATCCCCATCTGGCCAAAGGCGCCGGTGACGCCGGCCAGGCCGAAGACGAAGAGCTTCTGGGCACCGTGGGCGAGGAAGATGGCGCCGACGGTGGCGCGCAGGATGGCCAGAGCGGCATTGGCGCGCGACTGGTCGGAGCCGGGAAGTTGCGTGACGGTCATGGTCGGGTTCCTCCAAGAGTGTGACGACATCGAGTGTGATAACATCTATTGTCCCGGAAAAGATCCCTACCCCTGGTTCCGGACCTCCCCCAGCAGGTCGATCAGCGTGCGCAGCTTTCCCTGGCTGAGGTGACCGAGCAGGCGCCGGTTCATTCCCGCGACCTCCGGATCCAGCCGCGCCAGCAGCTCGAGGCCGGCCGGCGTGATCCGGCTGAGCACGAACCGCCGGTCCTCGCCTTCCCGACTCCGGGTGACCAAGCCGGTCTCCTCCAGCCGGTCCAGCAGCCGGGTGGCATCAGGCACCCGGGAGATCAACCGGTCCCGGATCTCGTTCCGGCAGAGCCCCTCGGTCCCGGCCCCACGGAGGATGCGGAGCGCGTTGTACTGGGTCGTCGTAAGCCCATGTTGCTTGAGCACTTCCCCTGCAGCATGATCCAGCACCGCCGCCGTCCGGGCGATCGACAGCATCGCTTCCTCCTCGGCTGAGCCGAAGGGCTTCCGCTGGCGGATCTCTTCCTGGAGCGTCGTAGGCATGGAAAGAAGATAGGTGTTATAACACGTGTCGTCAAGGGGGCGGCGCTCGGTGGCTCGGTGGCTCGCCAAATCGTGGCTGGTTTGTCCCCGGATTCGGAAGGCGTCCCCGGCGAGCGCTGCGCGCGGTGATCCTCTGGCCGCAACACGCGTGGGTCGCGTCACGGTCTGGTAACGGCGCTTTGGTAGATTCGCGTGGAGCAGCTTCACCGAAAACGAATCGAGCGAAGAACGCAGACCACGTCGATGACGCTGATCAGATCTGCCTCCACCGGTGCGCCCATGCACCGCGCGCTCGCGTCCGGCCTTCGGGGTCTCGGGCTCGGCGTTGCGCTGAGTGGCGCGGTGCTCGTCCGGCCGGTGTCCGCGCAGCAGAAGGACTCGCTTCCCTGCCCCGCGGATACCGGTGTAGCGGCAAGGCGGATCCTCGCGGACGCGCATGTCGTCAAGTGGTACGAGGTCGGAGCCGTCCTGGGCGCGACGGTGCTGCTTTCTACTCTCGATGAGCCGACCCAGCGTTACGTGCAGCATCACCGCTCAGAGGAAAGCAACGAGATCGCCGAAGTCTTCCGGCAGGAGGGCGAGGCCCCCTACTACGCCGGGATTAGCCTTGGCGTGTTCACCGTGGGGGCGGTGACCGGCAATCCCGCGATTCGCCGCTCGGGCACTCGGCTGATTGCCTCGGTGGCGCTTTCGGCCCTGGAGATGTCGGTGATCAAGCGCGTGGTGGGCCGCTCCCGCCCCAACGAGGATGTCGGGGCCTTCTCCTTCCACCCGTTCACCTCGCTCAAGGACTCCGCCGGAGTGGAGACCCGGGGCGCCATGCCCTCGGGGCACACCACGGCCGCCTTCGCGGTCGCCACTTCGCTGGCCGATGACATCGACAACCCGATCGCCGACGCGCTGCTCTACACCGCGGCCACGGGAACGGCGTTCAGCCGGATCAACGACAACCGGCACTGGCTGAGCGACACCTTCTTCGGCGCGATGCTGGGGATCTTCACGGCCAAGGTGGTGAACGGCCGTTGGCGGGTCTTCGGCATCCGGCCGCCGGAGTTCATGGTCATGCCGTCGGGGACGCCCTGTCTCCAGTGGAAGGGAACGTTCTAGCTAGAGCTGGTGCCGCATCATCCGCCCGACCAGCTCCTCCAACCGCTCGGTGATCGGCCGCCGGCGCCACTCCTCCAGCGTGACCTCCTTCGCGCGCGTCCGGTCCCGGGCGAACACCTCGCTCTGGGCCCGCCCGAAGCCGTCGTCCAGGATGTTGAGGTTGGCCTCGTCGTTGAGCCGGAACGAGCGATTGTCGAAGTTGGTGGAGCCGACCGAGACCCAGTAGTCGTCCACCACCGTCACCTTGGTGTGATACATCGTGGGCTGGTACTCGTAGATCTTCACCCCCGCCTCGAGCAGCGGTCCCCACTTGGCCCGCGAGGCACGCTCCACCAGCTTCGCGTCGTTCACGGGCCCAGGCACGATGATCTGGACGTCCACCCCGCGCCGCCGAGCGGCGACCAGCATCTCCACCGCGATGGTGTTGGGCACGAAATAGGCATTCGCGATCCGGATGCTCCGATCCGCCGAGGCGATGGCGAGCAGGAACATGAGGTAGAGTCCCTCGGTCCCGCCTCCCGGCGAGCTCAGGACCGTCTGCGCCAGCTCCGGGCCGACCGAGTCCAGCACCGGGAAGTACGCCGGCCCGTCGAGCAGCTGGTTGCCGGTCTCGATCCAGTTGTCGAGAAAGACCGCCTGCATCTCGCTCACCGCCGGTCCCTCGATCCGGAACTGCGAGTCGCGCCAGTGCTCCTTGTCCTGGGCGTGGCCGCGGTAGAGATCGGCGATGCCGATCCCCCCGGTGAACCCGACCCGGCCGTCCACGATCAGCAACTTCCGATGGGTGCGGTTGTTGAACCGGTCGAGGGTATACCATCGAAGCGGCCGGTACATGACCACCGCCACGCCTGCCTGGCGCATCCGCTCCACCAGCTTGTCGTCGATCTTCTTGGACCCCATCCAGTCCACCACCACGTGGACCGGGACACCGGCGCGGGCCCGCTCCGCCAGGGCGTCGGCGAACTGGGTCGCGATCTCGCCCGACCAGAAGATGTAGCTCTCCAGGTTCACGCTCCGGCGGGCGGACCGAATGGCCTCGAGCATGGCCGGGAAGGCCTCGTCGCCGTTGAGGAGCGCCGTGACCCGGTTGCCCGGCAGGAACGCGGGTCCCATCAGCCGGTCCATGGTGCGACGGAACTGAGGGTCCCGGACTCCATACAAGTGCGGCACCGGCCGCTCGATTGGCTGGTCGGGGCTCGCCAGGTTGGCGTACAGCAGCACCGCCACCAGGGTCATCACGACCGCGACGCCGGCCCAGGCGGCGCGCCGAGAACGCAGGATCTGGAAGCTAGGCAGGGTGGACTCGACTCGGGTGGTCGGGGGATGGGTTCGCGTCGACCGACCGTCTAAGGGTGCCGCACCCGGGGGGTTCCGGCAAGCCGGAAGACCCGGCTGGCCCTTGCGGGGCTGGGATTGCGCAATATGTAATATCCCCCTCTTCCGGTGCGACGCATGGCCAAATTCGCCAACATTCTGGAAACCGTCGGTAACACCCCGGTGGTCAAGGTCGGCAAGCTCGCGCCGGCCGGCATCGACTTGTACGTCAAAATCGAGGCGTTCAACCCCCTGGGCTCGGTCAAGGACCGCCTTGCCCTCGGCATCATCGAAGACGCGGAGCGGCGGGGGACCCTCAAGCCGGGGCAGACCGTGATCGAGGCCACCAGCGGGAACACGGGCATCGGCCTGGCCATGGTGTGCGCCCAGAAGGGGTACCCGCTGGTCGTCACCATGGCGGAGTCGTTCAGCGTGGAACGGCGGAAGCTGATGCGCTTCCTCGGCGCCAAGGTGATCCTGACCCCCCCGGCGGCCGGCGGGACCGGGATGGTCAACAAGGCGGTCGAGCTGGCCAAGACCCACGGCTGGTTTCTGACCCGGCAGTTCGAGAACGAGGCGAACGCCGACTTCCACTCCCGCACCACCGCGCGCGAGATCGTGAACGACTTCGCCGGTGGGCGGCTGGACTATTGGGTGACGGGATTCGGCACCGGCGGGACGCTCAAGGGCGTCGCCCGGGTGCTGGCGAAGGAGCGTCCGGAGACCCGGATCGTGCTGGCCGAGCCGGCGGACGCGCCGATCGTCTCGAGCGGCACACCCCAGCAGCGGAACGCCGACGGCTCGCCTTCGGCGCGGCACCCCGCCTGGAAGCCGCATCCGATCCAGGGCTGGAGTCCCGACTTCCTCCCCAAGCTCGCGGGCGACGCGGTCGAGGCGAAGCAGGTGCACCGGGTGATCACCGTGCCCGCCCCCGAGGCGATGAAGTGGAGCCGGCAGCTGGCGGCCAAGGAAGGGATCTTCGTCGGAGTCTCCGCCGGCGGCACGTTCGCGGCGGCGATGGAGGTCGCGGCCGGCGCGGAGAAGGGCTCGACTATTCTCTGCATGCTGCCCGATACCGGTGAGCGCTATCTCACGACCCCGCTCTTCGCCGATATCGGGGCGGACATGACACCCGAGGAAGTGGCGATCCTCAAGTCCACGCCGATCTTCGCGGAGCCGGCGGCCCCCGCGGCGGCGCCGGCTGCGGCCGCACCCGCCGGCCGGTAGGACCCGCCAACCGCTCGCTGTCGAGCTCGGACGGCACGTAGATCAGCATGAAGGTGTAGCCCTGGCGGCCCAGCTTTACGCGGGCCGCCAGGGCTTCGTGTTTTCCAGTCGAGCAGCCGCGCCCGCGCCCGAAACCGTCTACCTTGGTGGCCATGCAAACCGAGCCACTCCTCACCTGGTCCGAGCCCGCCACCGAGCTGCTCGGATTCATCGCGCTATTTCTCGCCAACGGGGCGATCGGCTTTCGCTACGCCGCCCTGCGAGGCCGGCTGGCCAGCGCCGGGGCCGACGATGTCGTCGAGGTCGCGGCCCGCCGCGCCGGGGCGCTGGGATTGATCGGTGCCCTGGTCCAGGCCGTCCTGCTGGTCACGCGGCTGCCGCACCTCGCCGAGCGGATGCACCTCACCACGGCCCAGCTCGTCACCACCGACCCGCAGACCATCGCCCGGTGCGGGCTGCTGCTGGTCGGGATCGTCGGGCTGGCCCTCGCGGCGACGGGCCGGCGGAGCGGTTGGGGGCTCGCGGCCGTGGGGGTGATCGGCTCGGAGCTGTCGGGCGTGCTCGGGGGCAAGTGGGAACGGATGGTGAATCCGGTGCACCAGCTCCTGGCCGGACTCTGGCTCGGAACCCTCGCGGTCCTGGTGCTCGCCGGCATTACCACCGCCCTTCGCGGCGAGCGGCGCGGACGTGGAGCCGCGGTTGCCGAGATGGTGAATGGGTTCTCACCCCTGGCGCTCACCTGCGGTCCGCTGCTGATCGCGACCGGCGTGATCACCGCCCTCCGCCACCTCACGCCCTTTTCCTCCCTCTGGTCGACCCCCTACGGGTATGCGCTCCTGCTCAAGCTCTGCCTGGTCGCGGCGACCTTCGCGCTGGGTGCCTGGAACTGGCGGCGTCAGCGACCCCAGCTCGGGAGCGACGCGGCCGCCGGCAGCCTGCTCCGTTCGTCAGTGCTGGAGCTCGCGGCCGCGCTGCTGGTGCTTACGGTGACGGCGGTGCTGGTGAGTCTCCCGAGCCCGAAAGGCTAGGTGCTTGACGGGGTCCACACGCCGCGATATCACTGGCTACGGTCCCCTGATCACACGCACGCCGTCCTCCTCACGGAGACGCCGTATGCCACGCGAAGTCGGCCCGGGCACGCGAATGCGCGTGACCTGTCTCGTCCTTCCCGTTCTGTTCCTCGCCTCGTCCCTCCCTGCCCAGCAGGCCGCTCCTCCGCCCCTCTACTCCGACCTCGGGACGTACCACAAGGCGATCGGGACCAAGGTCGACGCCGCACAGCAGTACTTCGACCAGGGGCTGCGCCTGGCTTACGGGTTCAACCACGCGGAGGCGATTCGTTCCTTTGCCCGCGCCGCCGAACTGGATACCACTTGCGCCATGTGCTACTGGGGCATCGCGTACGCGTACGGGCCCCACGTGAACGCGCCGATGGATTCCGCCAGCGGAGTCGCGGCCTACGATGCGGCGCAGCACGCGCTGCGGCTGAGCACCGCCGCCAGTCCCTGGGAGAAGGCGTACGTCAAGGCGGTGGCCGCGCGGTATGCCCAGGTTCCGCCGACCCAGCGGGCCGCGCTCGACTCGGCCTACGCCTACGGCATGGCAAGCGTCTCCCGGCAATATCCCCAGGATCTCGACGCGGCCGCCCTGTACGCCGAGTCGCTGATGGACCTCCGGCCGTGGAACTACTGGGCCCCGGACGGAAAGCCCTATCCCGGCACCGACGAGATCGTGCGCCAGCTAGAGAGCGTGATCCAGCGATACCCCGACCATCCGGGCGCCTGCCACTATTACATCCACGCCGTCGAGGCAGTGAATCCGCAGCTCGCCGTGCCCTGCGCGGAGCGACTGGCGCACCTGATGCCGGGCGCCGGACACATGGTGCATATGCCGGCCCACATCTACATCCGGGTAGGGCGCTACGCCGACGCCGCCGAGAGCAACGTGCACGCGATCCACGACGACGAGACCTTCATCGAGGGACAGCACCCCACCTCGGTCTACTCGCTGGCCTACTACCCCCACAACATCCACTTCCTCGCCTTCGCCTCGACGATGGCGGGAAGGAGCAAGCAGGCGCTGGCCGCCGCGCGCGAGCTCAAGTCGAAGGTGAACCTGGACGTGGCCCGCCAGGTGCCGATGCTGCAGGAGATGATCCCCTACTACGCGCTCACGCTCGTCACCTTCGGCCGGTGGGACGAGGTGATCGCCGAGCCGCTGCCGCCCTCCGACATCCGCATGTCGTACGCGATGGCGTACTACGCGCGGGGCGTGGCCTACGCGGCCAAGGGGCAGCGGGGGGACGCCGCGATGGCGCTCGATACCGTCCGCGCGATCGACGCCGCCACCCCGGACAGCGCCCCGTCCAAGCTGCCGGTGTCGATCGCGGTGCATGCGCTGAGGGGAGAGATCCTGACGCGGGGCGGGAAGCCGAAGGAGGGAGTGGAGGAGTTTCGGAAGGCGCTCGCCATCGAGGACGCGGGGATCTACTTCGAGCCGCCCAGGTGGTACTACCCGATCCGCCATTCACTCGGCGCCGCCCTGCTCAAGGCCGGGCAGGGCGCCGAGGCCGAGGCGGTCTACCGGGAAGACCTCAAGCGCTTCCCGGAGAACGGCTGGTCGCTGTTCGGGCTGGGGATGGCGCTTCGGTCCCAGCAGAAGACCAGCGAGGCCGAGGATGCCGAGCGCCGCTTCCAGCAGGCGTGGACGGGCGCCGACGTGACGCTCAGGGCGTCACGCTTCTAGCTCGGCGTAGCGCTCCAAGCGGTAGGCCAGCGCCGGACCTTCGTCGCCCTCGTACGCCAGGCGCGCGACCAGGAGCGTGAACGGCTCGCTGAACCGCGCGACCCGGAGCGGCCCGGCGTCCACCGGATCGAAGCCGGCGTCGCGGATCAGGCCGGCGGCGACGCCGTTCGCGTCGGGGTCGTCGCCGCAGTAGACCAGGCTGGGCCGGGTTTTCCGACGCCGAGCCGCGAAGACCCCGAACAACACCTCACTCGGCACGGTGCCGAAGGCGCTCACTACCCGGGCGCGGGGACGCTTCCGCGCCAGCGCCTCGGCCCCCGACGAGGTGTGCGCCACCACCAGCTCGGTATCGTCGGCGTTCATCGGCAGCGAGCAGGTGATCAATATCTGACCTGCCAGATCACCCGCCTGCCCCAGCACATCGTCAAGCCGCGACCAGTGCACCGCCAGCACCAGCGCATCGGCGTCGCGGGCGGCCTCGGCGGGGGTTCCGGCGGTCGCGCCGTGGCCGGCGTCGGCCGCCAGGCTCTCGAGCTTGTCCCGGCTTCGGGCGTAGCTGAAGACGACCTCGTGTCCCGCCCGGGCGAAGATCGTCCCCAGCTTCCCGCCCATCAGACCCGAGCCCAGTATACCG
>DASSML010000012.1:0-2202 GCA_035688895.1 Gemmatimonadales bacterium | reverse complement strand
GAGACGCTGCGCTACCTGGAGCGGACCGGGCGCGGGACCGACGTGGTTCAGCGGGTAGAGCGCTATTGCAAGGAGCAGGAGCTCTTTCGCACCGATGCGACGCCCGACCCCGTGTTCAGCGCCACCCTCGAGCTCGACCTCGCCACCATCGGACCGAGCCTGGCCGGACCCAAGCGGCCGCAGGACCGGGTCCCGCTCGGGGAGCTCAAGCGCAACTTCGTGGTGAACCTGCCGCAGCTTATGGGTCCCTCCGTGCCCGAATCCCGGCGGGAACTGGCGCAGAACGCCTACTCCCGCTGGATGGGCGAGGGCGGCGCCAACGTCACCATCGGCGACCATGGGGCGGAGGCCCACACGGCAGTGGTCGACCTGGATACCCCGCCGGTGGTGAACGGAACCCTCGATGGCGCCGAGATCTCGCTCCACGACGGGGCGGTGGTCATCGCCGCCATCACCAGCTGCACCAACACCAGCAACCCGTCGGTGATGATCGGCGCCGGGCTGCTGGCCAAGAAGGCGGTCGAGCGGGGTCTCAGCACCCGGCCGTGGGTCAAGAGCAGCCTCGCCCCGGGCTCACGGGTGGTGACCGACTACCTCGAGGGCTCGGGTCTGCTGCCCTACCTGGAGCAGCTCCGCTTCAACGTGGTGGGCTACGGCTGCACCACCTGCATCGGTAACAGCGGCCCGCTGCCCGAGGTGATCGGCCAGATGATCGACGAGCACTCGCTGGTGACGGCGGCGGTGCTGAGCGGCAACCGGAACTTCGAGGCCCGGGTGCATCCCCAGGTGCGGGCCAACTATCTGGCCTCGCCGGTCTTGGTTGTTGCCTTCGCCCTGGCCGGGCGGGTGAATATCGACCTCGAGCGGGAGCCGGTAGGCACCGGACGCGACGGCCGGCCGGTCTTCCTGAAGGAGATTTGGCCCTCGCCCCAGGAAATCCAGGACGCCATGCGCTCTGCGCTCAAGCCGGCCCTCTTCGAGCACCGCTACGGATCGGTGTTCGAGGGCGACGCGACCTGGCAGGGCCTCCGGGTTCCGGAAGGGAGTCGCTACGCCTGGAATCCGGCGTCCACCTACGTGCAGGAGCCGCCCTTCTTTGTCGATCTGCCGACTGAGCCGGCGGCGCTCCAGGACATCGCCGGAGCACGGGTGCTGGCCCTGCTGGGCGACTCGGTAACCACCGATCACATCTCGCCCGCGGGCTCGATTCCCAAGAACGGCCCGGCCGCGCGCTACCTGCGGGAGCACGGGGTGGAGCAGGTGGACTGGAATACCTTCGGCTCCCGCCGCGGCAACCACGAAGTCATGATGCGCGGCACCTTCGGGAACGTGCGCATCAGCAACGCGCTGGTTCCGGGCAAGGAGGGGAATTGGACCCTCCACTTCCCCACCGGCGAGGTGATCTCGATCTACGACGCCGCGATGCGCTATCAGGCGGAGGGCACCCCGCTCGTGATCCTCACCGGCAAGGAGTACGGCA
This sequence comes from Gemmatimonadales bacterium, assembly GCA_035688895.1. GTDB lineage: Bacteria > Gemmatimonadota > Gemmatimonadetes > Gemmatimonadales > GWC2-71-9 > CAVVWJ01. Next base: position 722 of record DASSML010000012.1, on the reverse strand, counting down.
CTGGCTCGAGCCGGGACTGGGCCGCCAAGGGCCCTGCTCTGCTGGGCGTCAAGGCGGTGATCGCGGAGAGCTACGAGCGGATCCACCGGAGCAACCTGGTGGGGATGGGCGTCCTGCCGCTGGCCTACGAGCCCGGCACCACCCGCGCCTCGCTGGGGCTCACCGGCCAGGAGACCTTCAGCGTGGCCGGGATCGCGTCGGGGCTCACGCCCGGCGGGCGCGTGACGGTGACGGCCCGCGACGAGTCCGGGAAGGTGACCACCTTCCCCGCCGTCGTCCGGCTCAACTCGGCGGTGGAGCTGGAGTACTACCGGCACGGGGGGATCCTGCAGCGGGTCCTTCGCCAGTTCCTCCGCGAGGGTATGTCCTAGCGAGATCAGACCGTGCGGCCGTGTTAACACGAAGGGCACGAAGAACACGAAGGACACGAAGAAAAGCAGTGATTTGTGGGTGTGCACCCCACCATCACGCTTTTCCTTCGTGTCCTTCGTGCATCTTCGTGTCCTTCGTGTGAACTGGCCGCACAATGCCCGCCAAACGAAACGGCCCCCGGCTTTCGCCGGAGGCCGTTCGCATGATCAGGCAGGGTATCAGGCCACGAGATCCCGCAGCCGATCCCCGGTTTCGCCTTCGCGGAGCCGGAGGAGCGCCCGGTCCCGGAGCTGGCGGATCCGCTCGCGGGTGACGCCCATCATGCGGCCGATCTCTTCCAGCGTGCGGCT
>DASSML010000011.1:0-23522 GCA_035688895.1 Gemmatimonadales bacterium | reverse complement strand
CAGGTGCCGGATCCGCGTCTCGCGGTGCTCGCCGGCCTGGTGGATCCGGAGCGCACCGTGCCCGCCGCGGTGGAGTTCGTGGACATCGCGGGCCTGGTGAAGGGGGCCAGCGAAGGCGAGGGGCTGGGCAACCAGTTCCTGGCCAACATCCGGGAGGTGGACGCCATCGTCCACGTAGTCCGCTGCTTCGAGGACGACGACATCCAGCACGTGATGGGCCCGGTGGACCCGGTGCGGGACCGCGAGGTGATCAACATCGAGCTGGGGCTCGCCGACCTCGCCTCGGTAGAGAAGCGCCTCGACAAGACGACCCGCGCCGCGAAGTCCGGCGATGCCCAAGCCAAGCTGGAGCAGCGAATGCTGGAGGCGGTGCGGGACGCCCTGGCCGCCGGGCAGCCCGCGCGCGTGATCGTGCCGACGCCGGAAGAGGCACCGGTCTTTCAGGGATTCAACCTGCTCACCTCCAAGCCGGTGCTTTATGCGGCCAACGTCGCGGAAGACGAATTGGCCGCGGGCAATCCTCACGTGGAGGCCTTGCAGGCCGCCCTGGCCAAGGACCGGGAGGCGGCCGAGGTGGTCACCTTCTCCGCCAAGGTCGAGGCCGAGCTGGCCGAGCTGGCGCCCGAGGATCGGACCGAGTTCCTCGAGTCGCTCGGGGTGAGCGAGTCCGGGCTCGACCGGCTGGCCCACGCCGCCTACCACCTGCTCGGCCTGCGGAGCTACTTCACCGCCGGGGAGAAGGAGGTCCGGGCATGGACCATCCACCAGGGGGACAAGGCCCCAGTCGCCGCCGGCGTGATCCACTCGGATTTCGAGAAGGGGTTCATCCGCGCCGAGACGGTCGCGTACGACGATTTCGTCCGGGTGGGCGGCTGGAAGGGAGCCCGGGAACAGGGCCTCGCCCGGGCCGAGGGCAAGGAATACGTGGTCCAGGACGGAGATGTCCTGCTGTTCCGCTTCAGCAGCTAGCCGGGGGTAGCCTCAAGCTGCCGCCCGGCTTATACTTCCCGCCTCACAAACCATCCTCCCCGGCGCCCGCACCGGCCCGGGGCGACTCAGACCGAAGGAAGGTGTCATGACCCGCCAGTACGAGGTGGTCTATATCTTCGACAGTGCGCTCGAAGAGACCGCCATCACCGAGCGCCTCGCGCGCTTCCACACCCTCATCCAGCAGGATGGCGTCGAGGCTCCCCAGGTCAGCCAGTGGGGCAAGCGGACGCTCGCCTACCCGATCAAGAAGCACGACACCGGCTACTACGTGGTCGCGAAGTTCGAGGCCGAGGCGACCGCCCTGCCCGAGTTCGAGCGCGCCATCAAGCTCGACGAAGGCGTGTTGCGCTTTCTGGTGGTGGTGAATGAGGGCGCCCAGCCGGTGCCGGTAACCGCGGGCAAGAGCGACGAGGAGGACGACGAATGAGGCGCCCCCAGAAGACCTGCGCCATCTGCGAGTCGGGCGTACGGGTGGTCGACTACAAGGACGAGCGGACGCTGTCCCGGTTCCTCACCGAGCGCGGGAAGATCCTGCCCAGCCGGCTCTCCGGCACCTGCGCCCGGCATCAGCGGCAGCTGAGCACCGCCATCAAGCGGGCCCGGCAGCTGGCTCTGCTGCCCTACATCAAGGGCTTCGTGGGCTGAGCCGGACGGGGTGGCGCCCGGTGCTGCTCTTCGTGGGCTATCTGCTGGTGGCGCCTCCGATGTTCGTCTTCGGACCGCTCGTGGGGCTCCTCCTGCTCAGCCGGCCGGCCACCCTGCGCGAGTGGGTGTGGCTGGCGGCGGCCACCAGCTGGTCGCTGCTCTGGCTGAGTGAGTCCGGCGGCTTGAGCGGGCAGTTCGTCCGGGCCGCCGCCGTGCTGGTCTCGGGGAGCTTTCTGGCGCTGACGGTCTGGCGTCCGTCCAATCAGTTCTCCCGCTGCCTGGCGGCCACCGCCGGCGCCGGCGTGGCCCTGGGCGCCTGGATGATCGGGTTGGGCGTCCGCTGGACCGAGCTGCGGCAGTCGATCCAGCTCGATCTCGCCGAGATCGACCGGGTCGCCCGAACCCAATGGTCCGGCATGAGCGGGGCGAGCGACGCCCTGGCCGATCTGGCGGGCATGGCCGACACGTTGACCACGCTGTACCCCGGCCTGCTGGCCCTGGCGGCCATCGCCGGCCTGCGGCTGGCCTGGTCCTGGTACCACCGGATCGCGGAGCGGCCGATCGGTCCGGCGCCCGCGCCCTTCACCGCCTTCTCGTTCAACGACCAGATGGTCTGGGGTCTGGTGATCGGGATCGCGCTGCTGCTCCTGCCGCTCCCGGGGCTCACGGGGGTGGGAGACAATCTGGTCCTGGTCTGGGCCGCGCTCTACGCCGTGCGGGGCATCGCGGTGTTCGCGGCGATCGCCGGCCGGGTGCCGGCGCCGGTTGTGGTGGCCCTCGCGGCCGTCACGTTGCTGCTGCTGCCGTTCGTCCTCGGCGGGCTGACCCTGCTCGGTCTCGCCGACACTTGGCTAGATTTCCGGCGTCGCCTGACGCCCGCCACCGGAGGCTTCCACCGATGATCGAAGTGATCCTGCGCGAAGACATCAAGACCCTCGGCAAGGCCGGCGAGATGGTGCGGGTCAAGCCGGGGTACGCGCGCAACTATCTCCTGCCCCACGGGCTCGCCTACGAGGCGACCGAAGGCAACAAGAAGCGGATCGCGGCGGAGACCAAGGCCCGGACCGTGCGCCTGCAGTCCGAGCGGGCCGGCGCCGAGCGTGAGGCGGCGACGCTCGCGGGGGTTCAGCTTCGGCTGGCGGGCAAAGCCGGCGAAGAGGGCAAGCTCTTCGGCTCCATCACCGCCCAGGACATCGCCGAGGAGCTGGGGCGCCAGGGGCACCAGGTCGACCGTCGGCGCATCGAGCTGGAGCATCCGATCAAGACGCTGGGCGAGCACTCCGTGTCGGTGCGCCTCCATCCCGACGTACACGCTGAGGTCCGAGTCTCGGTCGTGGCGGAGTGATCCCCCGGGGATGACCGTCGGGATCGCCTACCTCGACGGGCACCGGCTGGCGCGGGCGGTCTTCGCCGCGTCGGACTGGGTGGCCGCGGGGAGGGAGGAGATCAACCGGATCAACGTCTTTCCGGTCCCCGACGGCGACACCGGCACCAACTTCAGCCTGACGCTGCGCTCCGTCGCCGACGCCCTCCGGGCGCTCGGCGACGCGCCGCTTCCGGCGACCGCCGGCGCGATGGCCCGGGCGGCCGTCCTCGGTGCCCGCGGGAATTCGGGGATGATGCTGGCCCACTTTCTTCTGGGGTTTGCCGACGGCCTGGGCGAGCGGGCCAGCGCCGACGCCAGGGCCATCGCCGCGGCGCTCCGGGAGGGCGCCGATCGGCTTCACGCCTCGCTCGACGACCCGCGCGAGGGCACGATCGTCACCGTGGCGCGGGAGACGGCCGACTCCGCCGAGCCGGCCGCGGTGGCATCGCCGGACCTGGGCGACTTCATGCGCCGGGTGCTGGTGGCCGGCGACGCCTCGCTGGCCCGCACTCCTGATATGATGGCGGCGCTGAAAGAGGCCGGAGTGGTGGACGCGGGCGGCAAGGCCTTCGTCCGGATGCTCGAAGGCGTGGTCCGGCTCATCGACGGGGCTCCGATCGCGCCCAGCGACGCGCCGTCGGAGCCCTCGGTCGTTCCCGCCGCGCTGGTGGAGGTGGCGGGTGAGCAGGACTATCAGTTCTGCACCGAACTCCTGGTGCGCGGGGTGTCCCTCCCCACCGCCAACGAGGCCCGATCGGCCATGCATGGCTTCGGCGGCTCGGTCCAGGTCGCCGCGGCGGGCGATGTGCTCAAAATCCATGTGCACACCGACGCCCCCGAGGCCGTCTTTACCTATGCGGCCAGATGGGGCCGGGTGGAGGGGACCAAGGCCGACGACATGCGGGCGCAGCACCGGCGCCTGGCCCATCCCGGACGCCGCCCCGTCGCCGTAGTCACCGACACTTCGGCCGACCTGTCCGACGTGGTGCTCGACCGGCACCATATCGCGCTGGTCCCGCTGCAGGTGACCTTCGGCGCCGAGTCGTTCCGGGACCGGGTGGAGCTCCGGCCCGAGGAGTTCTACCGCCGGCTCCGCGCGGCGCGGGATCTCCCCACCACCTCGCAGCCCGCACCGGCCGACTTCGTGCGAATCCTGCGGGACGCGCGGGCCGAGGCGGACGAGGTGGTGGCGGTACTCCTCGGCGGCAACCTCTCGGGCACCCTGGGGTCGGCCCAGGCGGCGGTCCGGGCGGCGGGGATCAGCGGGGTGCACCTGGTGGACAGCCGTTCCGCGTCACTCGGACTCGGCATGTTGGCGCTCAGGGGGGCGGAGCTGGCGGAAGCGGGGCGGCCGGGGGTCGAGGTGGTCCGAGAGCTGGAACGGGTGCGGGCCCGGTCGGGGATGCTCCTCACCGTGGACCGGTACGACAATCTGCTCCGCTCCGGGCGGGTCTCCCGCGGCAAGGCGTGGATCGGCGGCATGCTGGACGTGAAGCCGATCCTGACACTGGACGAGACCGGACGGGTGGTGCCGCTCGACCGGGTGCGCGGGCGGGAGCAGACGATCCCCCGGGTGCTGAGCTGGCTGGATCGGCGTCTCACTCCGCGCCCGACTGTAGTACGCTTCGGGGTGGCCCACGCGGAGGCCCCCGAGGTGGCGGAGCGGGTGCGCGAGGCGTTGCTGGCCGCGTACCAGCCACGAGATTGCTTCGTGAGCCTCGCGACCGGCGTCCTGGCCACCCACGTGGGCCCGGGCGCTTGGGCGATATTCTATCAGGTCGAGGAGTAGTGACTCATGATGCGGGACAGGACCGGGCGGTGACGCCGAGGTTTCCCGAGGCGCTCCGCCTGGCGTTGAGCGCGATCCAGGATCTGAAAGGCAATGATCTCGTGGTACTCGATTTGCGGGGGCTGACCGACGCGACCGACTTTTTCGTGATCGCCTCCGGCACGTCCGACGCCCACGTGCGGGGCATCGCGGAGTCGGTGATGGACAAGCTCGACCGCCGCGGTCACCATACCCACCATGTCGAGGGTCTGACTACCGGACGGTGGGTGTTGCTGGACTTCGTGGACTTCGTGGTCCACCTCTTCCATCCCGAGACGCGGTCGTTCTACCAGCTCGAGCGTCTGTGGGACGATGCCCCGGAGCTGCTCCCCAGCTCCACCTGATGAGGACCCCTATGCTACGACGCGTCGCTCCGGCGCTGCTGCTCCTGCTGCTGCTCACGCCCGGCCTGGCCTCCGCCCAGTACTTCGGGCGGAACAAGGTGCAGTACACCAATTTCAAGTTCAAGATCATCCAGACGGAGCACTTCGACGTCTACTTCTACGACAATGAGCGGGTGGCCGCGATGGACGCCGCCCGCATGGCCGAGCGCTCGTATGCCCGGCTCTCCAAGGTGCTGAACCACGAGTTCCGCGAGCGGAAGCCGATCATCCTCTACGCCTCCAGCGCCGACTTCCAGCAGACCAACGCGACCGAGGTGGGTGGCGAGAGCACGGGCGGCGTGACCGACTTCGCCCGGAATCGGGCGGTCTTGCCGTTCACCGGCTCCTACGCCGACTTCGAGCACGTGATGATGCACGAGATGGCCCACCAGTTCCAGTACGACATCTGGTCGCGGGGCCGGGCGGGGGCCGGCATCTCCACCCTCATCGCCATCGCCCCGCCGCTCTGGTTCGCCGAAGGCATGGCCGAGTTCCTCTCGATCGGTCCGATCAATACCGAGACCGCGATGTGGCTCCGCGATGCGTCGCTCGAGGGCAAGGTGCCCACGATCGAGCAGATGACGCTGGATCCGTACCAGTACTTCCCCTACCGCTTCGGTCACGCGTTGTGGTCCTACGTGGCGGAGCGGTGGGGCGACGAGGCCGTCGGGGCCATCCTCAAGGCCACCCTGGCCGGGGGCATCGAGCCGGCGTTCCGTCGGACCATCGGCCTGACCCTCGACCAGCTCTCCGACCAATGGCGCGACGCGGTCCAGAAGCGCTACCTCCCCGAGATCGGGGCCCGGGCCCGCGCCCGCTCCGTCGCCGACGCGCTGCTGACCGAGAAGAAGTCCCAGGGCACGCTCCACCTCGCGCCGGCGCTGTCTCCCGACGGGTCGCTGGTGGCCTACTTCACCGAGAAGGACTTCTACTCGGTGGACCTCTGGCTGGCCGACGGGAAGACCGGGAAGCCCATGCACCGGATCCTCAAGTCCGGCATCAGCAGCAATTACGAGACGTACCGATTCATCAACTCCCAGGCGAACTGGTCTCCCGACGGCAAGTATCTCGCCTTCGCCGCCAAGCGCGGGGCGAGGGACGAGATCGTCGTGGTGGAAGCGGCCAAGAACAAGCCGGTCGACCGGATCAAGCTCAAGCTCAGTGGGGTCACGACCCCGTCCTGGAGCCCGGACGGGCGACAGCTCGTCTTTACCGGCTATGAAGGCGGCTTCAGCGACCTGTTCGTGGTGAACCGGGACGGCGGTGGGCTCCGGCGCCTGACGGAGGACAAGTACGCCGATCTGCATCCGGTCTGGTCGCCCGACGGCAAGACCATCGCTTTCGCGACCGACCGCGGCCCCGAGACCGATTTCCACACCCTGGCCATCGGCAACTTCCGGATCGCCCAGTACGATCTGGCGACGGGGAACATCCGGGTCCTCGACAAGATGGACAAGGGCAAGAACGTGAGCCCCCAGTGGGCGCCGGACGGCCGCTCGATCGCCTTCGTGTCCGACCGCAATGGGGTGAGCAACATCTTCCTGTACGACCTGGAAGAGCGCGACGTCTATCAGCTCACCGACTTCTACACCGGCGCGCAGGGCATCACCCCGCTGTCCCCGGTGCTGAGCTGGGCCCAGCAGGCCGATCGTCTGGCGTTCGTGTACTACGAGGCCGGCAAGTACGACATCTACAGCATCACCAACCCGCGCTCGCTGCGGCGGGCGCCGTATCGGCCGCAGGCGGTGGACAGCACCGCGATCCTGGCGGCAACCCCGCCGCTCGATACCACCCGGTCGCTGCAGGTGCGGGACGACGTAAAGGCGCAGGTGGGCGAAGGCGGCTCGATCTACCGGACGCCGTCGGGCTTCCGCTCCTCCGGCGAGGTGGCTCATACCGGCGACACCAGCGTCGTGAGCAAGCCGGTCTCGATCGCCGCCCTGCTCGACTCGGCCGACTTCAGCCTGCCGGACACCAGCGAGTTCACCCTCAAGAAGTACCGGGTCAGCTTCACCCCGGACTACGTGGCCCGGCCCAACATCGGGTACACCCGGGACAATTTCGGCCGCGGCTTCTACGGCGGCTCGGCCATCTCGCTGAGCGACATGCTGGGCAATCACCAGCTGGTCTTCGCAGGCTACGTGAACGGGCACGTGAACGAGGCCCAGATCCTGGCGGCGTACGCCAACCTGAGTCACCGGATCAACTGGGCCACCGGCATCACCCAGGATCCGTACTACTTCCTGGAGCCGAGCACGATCGAGGACAGTCCCCGGCCCGGCGAGAAGATCTTCGTGACCAACGTCCGCCGGCTGATCGTGCGGTCGGTGTTCGCCTCGGCGTACTACCCGGTGAGCCGATTCCAGCGGATCGAGACCGGCCTGCGCTTCGCCAACGTGGATGACGCCATCCTGAAGGTGAAGGAGCCCTATGATCCGCTCACGGGCTTCCCCACCGCTGATCCGTTCCTCGACACCCAGAATCGGAAGGGCGTGACCTACGTCCAGCCGACCGTGGCGCTGGTATTCGACAACTCCCTGACCGGGTACGTAAGCCCGTTCTACGGTCACCGGTACCGGATCGAGGTCGCTCCCTCGATCGGCAGCTGGATGTTCACCCAGCTCAACGTCGACTATCGGCGCTACGATGGGCTCCCCGGACCGTTCGTATTCGCCAGCCGATTCGAGTACTTCGGCCGGGTGGGTCGGGACGCGCACGAGTTCCGCATCTTCGCCGGCACCACCGACCTGATCCGCGGCAACACCTCGGGCTCGTATCGGCGGAACGAGTGCCTCAACGCGGCGCAGGACAATACCCAGACCGGCTGCGCCGAGCTCGATCGGCTCGTGGGCACCCAGCTGGGAGTAGCCTCCTTCGAGCTGCGCATGCCGCTGTTCAACCCGTCCGCGAACAGTCCGGTGCTGCTGCCCCCGATGGAGTTCGCCGTGTTCTACGACATGGGCCTGATCTGGGACGATCGCAGCACCATCGCCTGGAACCGTGAAGTGGGCAACAATGCGACGAACGTGCGGACCCCGCTCAAGACCATTGGCCTGTCACTGCGGACCAACCTGTTCGGCTTTGCGATTGGCCGGCTGGAGTACGCCATCCCGTTCGACCGACCGGGGGTCGGAGGTCTCTGGACCTTCAGCCTAGGGCCGGCGTACTAGCGGCATCTCGCGCGGGGCCGGGGGTCGGCGGCGACACGCTGCCCACTGCCCCGTGACCCCGCTGCCCCGCTATCTTTTCTGCCGTGCATCTCTTACGAGCCTGGACCGCGGCACTGGCCCTGGCCACCCTCACCGCCTGCGGCGGGGATCCGGACCTGGCCTCCGGCAACCTTCCCGCCGTGGGACGCGGCCCCGCCACCGCTACTCTGCTCCGGGTGCCCCGCGAGGGCGGCCTGGCCCGGCTGTACCGGGTCCCCACCCTCGACGCCTCCTCCTGGACGATGCAGGACAAGCTCCCTCCGCTGGAGCGTCTGGTGGGCGCCGATCCGGAGCAGGGCGTCGTCTACTTCCTCGACCGGAAGCGCAACGTCGTCGGCATCGATCTGGAGACCCACCGGGTCCGCACCTACACCGAGCAGGTGCGGAACGCCTTCGTGGGGCCGGATGGATCGCTGTTCACGATCGACACCGGCGAGGTCGTCACCCAGCTGGTCCGACGCACGCCGATCCGGTTCCGGTCCAAGCTCCAGGGCACTCCGCAGGCGCTCGACGCCACCATGTCGGGCAGCGTGCTCGCCCGGGTGGGAGGCAAGAAGCCCGGTCTCGAGGTCCTGGGCCCCGACCAGGCGCCCACCACGACCTCGATTGCGGACGGCGACCTGACCCAGAGCTACTGGGGCGACCTGGTGGCGGTCGCCGGAGCCTCCGGGGTGACGGTGTACCCGACCCAGGGCAAGGAGAAGCCGCGCACTCTCGATGTCGACGGTGCCAAGGCCGCCATGTTTTCCCCGTCCGGGCACCGCCTCTACGTGGTGCGCGAGACCGGGACCCTGGTGATCTTCGACCGCTATTCCTGGGACAAGCTGGGCGAGATCGACCTGCCGGGTCCCGCCGTGGCGCTCCGCGGGGATCTGTACGGGCAATGGGTGCTGATCCGGCCCGCGCTGGGAGACTCGGCCTGGGTCTTCGACGTCGGTCGCGACCGTCTGGTCGGCACCGCGCCCGCTCGCTGGGAGGGCAACCTGCCGCAGGTGGTCTCCCCCAACACCCTGCTCACCCGCGAGGGCGACCGACTGGTGGCGCTCGATCTCGGCGCCAAGAACTTCGCCCGGCGGGGCGACGTCGCGGACAGCAAGGACGATCTCTTCATTCCGCTGGCCTGGCATCCGGCGCAGGACGAGCCGGTGCCGGCGGAATCCGATTCCGCCGCGCTCGCCGCGGCCGCGGACTCCACCCACGGCGCCACGGTCTACCTCCAGGTGAGCTCCTCCCAGAACCCCACCTGGGCCGAGGAGCTGTCGCAGCGGCTCCGCGCCGCGGGTCTTCCTGCGTCGGTGCTCAAGCCCACGCGGAGCGACGAGCCGCATCGGGTAGTGCTGGGCCCCTACCCCACCCGGGAACAGGCGGAAGAGGCCGGACGGAAGATCGGAATGCCCTCGTTCGTGGTCACCACCCAGGACCAGGCGACGCCCTGACAGGATCGGTGCGATGAAGCTGACCAAGCTGGAGCTCTCCGGGTTCAAGTCCTTCGCCGACAGCGTGACCCTGACCTTCGAGGACGGCGTCACGGCCATCGTCGGCCCCAACGGCTGCGGCAAGTCCAACGTCTCCGACTCCGTGCGGTGGGTGCTGGGCGAGCAGTCGGCCCGGTTGCTCCGCGGCGGCAAGATGGAGGACGTGATCTTCCAGGGCTCGACCGCCCGCCGGCCTGTCAACGTCACCGAGGTCTCGCTGTACCTCGACAACAGCGACGGCGACCTGCCCATCGCCTACCGCGAGGTGGTGGTGACCCGGCGGCTCTCCCGCTCGGGCCAGAGCGACTACCTGCTGAACGGCTCCCCCGTACGGCTGCGCGACATCCAGGACCTCCTTCGAGGCACCGGGCTGGGCAGCGATGCCGGGGTCGTGATCGAAGCGAAGATGATCGACCTGCTGCTCTCCGACCGGGCGGACGAGCGGCGCAGCCTGTTCGAGGAAGCCGCCGGGATCGGACTCTATCGCGACCGGAAGCACAGCACCGAGCGGCGGCTCGAGGAGACCGCGGTCGACCTCCAGCGGGTGGAGGACCTCATCGCCGAGGTCCAGTCGCAGATCCGGAGCCTCGCCCGGCAGCGCGGCAAGGCAGAGCGCCACGTCAAGCTGACGGAAGAGAAGTTCGCCGTGCAGGTGACGCTCGCCCGGCGCCTGCTGGAACAGCTCGCCGAGGACGTGAGCGACATGCAGGTCCGTTTCACCGAGCTCGCGGAGGTCCTGCCCGACGCGCGCGACCGGGTCGGCGGCACCGAGCATCGGCGCGAGGAATCGGCCCGGTCCCGCTCCTCGGCTGAGACCCATCGGGCCGACCTGGTCCGGCGGCTGGCGGCAGTCCAGCTCGAGCTCGGACGGCTGGAGGGCGATCTCGCCCTGACCGGCGAGCGGCTGGCCAACACCGAGGCCCGGCGGCTCCGGGCGGGCGAGGAGCGGGCCCAGATGGAGCTGCGGGCCCAGGGCGCGGCGCTGGAGCAGCAGGCGGCCGCCGGGGATCGGGACGCCGCCGCCATCGAGCATACCCGGATTCGCGAGGAGCTCGCCGGGCGGGCCGAGGCCGAGGAGGCGGTCCGCCGTCGGTTGGGTGAGCAGCGGCAGGGGGTGCGGGAGCGGGAGGAGGCGCTGCAGCGTCAGGCCCAGGCGCAGCGCTCCCTCGAGGGCGAGCGGGCGGCGCTGGACGGCGAGCTCGGATCCCTCCGCGAGCGCGTCACCCAGGCGACGGCGCAGCGCAGCACCCTGCTGGCCGAGTTGGCGGACGCCGAGCGCCGGCGCGACAGCGCCATCGAGCGCGCCGGCTTCCTGGGGCAGGAGGCCAAGCGCGCCGCCGCCGCGGCGGAGCACGCCCGGCACGAAGTCGCCGCCACCCGGGAGCAGGAGGCGATGCACCGGGCCGACCGCCGCCAGGCCGAGGAGACCGTGGCCCAGCTCGGCGCCCGGCGGCACGCGCTGGAGGAGCTGGAGCGTGACCGGGTGGGGCTGGCCCCGGGAGCAGCGGCACTCCTCGCCATGCGCGAACGCTTCGACGGCGGCGTAATGGGCCCGCTGAGCGACTTCGTGAGCACGGAACGGCAGGACGCCGAGCTGGTGGAACGCCTGCTCGGGGACTGGATGCACGCCGTCATCGTTCGGGACGAGGCCACCGTAGGCGCCGTGCGTGCCTGGCACGCCGAGCAGCAGCCGGGCGCGCTGGTGCTGCTGCCGCTCGATCCAGGCCCGGTCGGTGGATCCGATCGCGCGCTGGACGGGCGCCTGCGGGTGGAGGGACCGGCGGCCGACTGGGTCCGGGCCGCCACCGCCGGCTCCGAGGTGCTGGACGAGAGCGGCCGGGTCCTTCGCCGGGCAAGCGGGGCCATCTTCCTCTCGGGAGCCGGTGCCCCGACCGGTCCGCTCCGCCGTCGGGCCGAGCTGGCCGATCTGGCTGCGGAAGCGACCCGAGCCTCCCAGTCATTGGCCGACGCGAGTGCCGCCCTCGAGGCTACCATGAGCTCGCTCGCCGAGCGCGAGGCGGCGCTGGCCGAGTCTATGGCGCAGGTGGACCGCGCCCGGGAGGCGGAGCGGCAGGGCGCCGCGGCCCGCGAGGACGCCGTCCGTCTCGCCGGCAACCTGAGCCGCGAGGCCGCCGATGCCGAGTCCCAACTAGGCCGGCTGGCCGAGCGGCTTACCCGGTCCGAAGGGCGCATGGGCGAGATCGACGCCGAGCTGGTCCAGCGCGACCTGGCCCGTGGCCGGCTGGAGGAAGAGCTCGGCGGCGCGCGTGCGCTCCTGGCCGAGCTCGACGTGGAACAGGAGGCGGCCCGGGAGCAGCGGGTACACTGGCAGGTTCAGGAGGCCCACGTCGCGGGCGGCCTTCGCTCCGCCGACGAGCGGCTGGAGCGGGCGGCCCGGGTACGGAGCGAAGCCGAGGCGGCCGCCCTGACCCTGGCCGGGGAGTTGGGACAGCTCGAGGCGGATGCCGCGGCCCTGAGCCGACAGCAGGCCGAATGGACCGAAGCCCGGGCCGAGCGACGCGTCGCCCTGCAGGAGCTGGAGAGCGCGAGCAGCGAGGCGGAGGCCTCTCTCGCCACAGCCGAGCAGGCGCTCGCCGACGCCGAACGCGAAGTGATGGATGCCCGGTCGGCGCTCGAGGCGGCCAACGAGGAGAGTCACCGGCTCCAGGTGCAGCTCACCGAGGCGGCCGGCGCGCGCCGAAGCATCGTCGAGCGGGTCGAGAACGAGTGGCACCGGCCGTTCGAGCAGCTGATCGAGACCGCCCCGGTGGTCGAGCTGGACCTCGAGACCCTGCAGGGGGAGTCGTCCCGGATCCTCGCGGCGCTCGAGGCCATCGGACCGGTGAACCCGCTGGCGGTCGAGGAGCATGCCGAGGAGGTCAAGCGGCTCCAGTTCCTGACCTCGCAGCGCGACGACCTGGTGAGCGCGCGGCAATCCCTGATCCAGGCCATCCGGGAAATCGACGGCACCGCGCGCAACATGTTCCTGGAGACCTTCACCGCGGTCCAGGCCAACTTCACCCGGGTCTTCACCACCCTGTTCGGCGGCGGCGAGTGCGAGCTCCGACTGGCCAATCCCGATGATCCGCTCGAGAGCGAGATCGACATCCACGCCGCCCCGCGGGGCAAGCGGACCCAGCGGATCCACCTGCTATCCTCGGGCGAGCGGACCCTGGTGGCGGTCTCCCTGCTCTTCAGCATCTATCTCACGAAGCCCAGCCCGTTCTGTCTCATGGACGAGGTCGATGCCCCGCTGGACGACGCCAACGTGGGCCGGTTCACCCGTCTGCTCGACGAGTTCAAGAGCGACACCCAGTTCCTGGTCATCACTCACAATCCGCGGACGATGCAGGCCGCCGACGCGGTGTACGGCGTGACCATGCAGGAGCCTGGAGTGTCGACGATCGTGGGCGTCCGGCTGGGCGAGCGCGAGCACGTATAGGCCGCCCGGCTGGCCCGGAGCTTGCACCCGGGCCTGGCGGTCGCCAACGTTGTCCGAGGGACTGCCGTCCCGAGGGGCAGCGAACGAGGGACCTGGCCCGGTCGAGCTCGCGTTCGACCCGGGCGGGTCCCTCACCTTCTGAGGAGCGGTCATGTTGATCGTGATGCGCCACGGAGCGCCGCAGGAAGACGTCGACCGGGTCGTCGCCGCCATCGAGGAGATGGGGTACCAGGCGCGGCCGATGCCGGGACACCAGCGCACCACGGTCGGTCTGGTCGGCAACGACGGGCGGGTGGACGGGTCCCGCCTGGCCGCGCTCCCCGGAGTGCATGAGATCATCCACGTCACCAAACCGTACAAGCAGGTGTCCAGGGAATGGCAGGCCGAGTCCACAATTATCCGGCTCCCCGGTGGGCTCACCGTCGGCGGTGACGAGGTGGTCGTCATGGCGGGGCCTTGCTCGGTCGAGAGCGAATCCCAGATCGTCGAGGCCGCCAGGCTGGTCCGCGAGGCGGGCGCCACGGTGCTCCGGGCCGGCGCCTTCAAGCCACGGAGCTCGCCCTACTCGTTCCAGGGGCTGGGACGGAAGGGCCTCGCCTTCCTCGCGCGCGCGCGGGAGGAAACCGGGCTCCTCATCGTCACCGAGGCGATGGACGCCGAAGGACTGGACCAGGTGCTTGAAGTCGCCGACATCGTCCAGATCGGCGCGCGCAACATGCAGAACTACTCCCTGCTCAAGCACGCCGGCCGGGCCGGCAAGCCCGTGCTGCTCAAACGGGGGCTCTCCGCCACCATCCAGGAGCTCCTCCTGTCGGCCGAGTACATCCTGGCCGAGGGCAACCGGCAAGTGATTCTCTGCGAGCGCGGCGTCCGCGGCTTCGACACCGCGACCCGGAACCTCTTCGACCTGAGCGCCATTCCGGTGGTGCACGGCCTGTCCCATCTGCCGATTCTGGCCGACCCCAGCCACGGCACCGGACACCGCGACATGGTGATCCCGATGGCCCGGGCCGCGGTGGCGGCCGGGGCCGATGGGTTGCTGGTCGAGGTGCACCCCAACCCCGAGCGGGCCCTGTCGGATGGGGCGCAGAGCCTCTATCCCGAGCAGTTCGAGCGGCTCATGCGGGAGACGCGGATCATCGTCGAGGCAATCGGGCGGCGGGTGGCGGAGCCGGCAGGAGCGCGCGCGTGAGGCTCCTCCCGTTCGCGCTGGCGGCGACGGCCTTCCTCTCGGCCGCGCCCGCGGCAACCGGACAGGATGCTGCGGCGATCGTGGGCCGGTCGTCGCGGGTCTACCGCTCGCTCGCCAGCATGCGGGCCGACTTCGTGCAGGTGATCGACAACCCGATGATCGACAGCGCGGAGAGCCGGGGCACCCTGGTTCAGGCTGGCGAGTCCAAGCTGGCGATGCGCTTCACCGATCCGCCCGGCGAGGCGATCGTCATCGACGGGCAGTACGTCTGGGTGTACACGCCGAGCACGGTGCCGGATCAGGTGCTGCGGATGAAGCTCGCCAGCGGCGGGCCGGTGTACGGCTACAACATCATCGCCTGGTTACTGGACAAGCCGGCCGAGCGCTACGAGCCGAAATACCTGCGGCAGGACAAGTTGGGCGGACGTGCGATGGACGTGATCGAGCTGGTGCCGGCGGTCCCCGACCTGCCGTTCGAGCGCGCCATCGTCTGGCTGGACCAGGGAGACGCGCTGCCCCGCCGCCTGGAGATCACCGAGCGGAGCGGCGCGCTCCGCACCCTCACCCTCTCCAAGGTCCAGGTGAACCAGCGGGTGCCGGACAGCACCTTCACCTTCACGGTGCCGTCCGGATCCCGGATAGTGGATCAGTGAGGCCGATCGGCCTCGCTTGGCCCGAGACCCAGGAGCGCCTGAGGCGAGGTGGTCCCGCGCAGTAGCGCCACCGCCTGCTGCACTTCGGCGTCTGCCACCACGCGGCGGCGGCGCTCTGCTGCCGGGCCGAACACATAGCGGGCCACTTCATAGCCCAGCTGCTCGCCCACCAGCTCCTCCCCTCCCGTATACACGCTGTCGGCCAGCGAGACCCCCCGATCGGCGAGCCGCCGACGCACCTCGTCACACATGGCCGGCGTGACGGCGAACGACTCGGTCGTGATGGTGCCCGCCTTGCGCAGATCGAGCGCGTACGCCGTAAGGACATCGCGGAACAGTCCCACCTTCCCATCGAGCGCCGAGGCGAAGAGGTTGCCGCCCGCGGTCAGAGTGTCGGGATGCAGCACGACATCGGGGACGATGCCGCCGCTGGCTGGCAGGAGGCGTCCGGCCGTAGAGCGATAGGTCGCGTGACGCGGAGGTCCCGGCACGGTACCCATCACCGAGTCGAGCTGGGGCGCCTGGATCGAGCGACCGCTCGGCGTGTACCAGCGCGCGGTGGTCATGCGGAGCGCGAGGTCCGGCCCGAGAGGGAAGACGGTCTGGACGATGCCCTTGCCGTAGGTCGTGTCGCCAACGAGGAGCGCCCGGTCATGGTCCTGCAGGGCCCCGGCGATGATCTCGGCCGCGCTCGCCGTACCCCCGTTCACCAGGACCACGATGGGCAGGTTGCGCCACCGCTGGGGCCACGCGTCGGTCCACTCGTGGTTGTCGCCCGGCGCGCGACCGCGACTCTCCAGGATGCCCTGATGCGGATCGAGGAACAGATCCGCGATCCGGACCGCCTCGTCGCGCAGGCCGCCCGGATTCGACCGGAGGTCGAGCACCAGGGTCCGCATCCCCTGGGTGACCAGACGGCTCACTTCCTCCTCCAGCTCGTCGGCCGCGTTCTCCCGCACCATGGTGAGGCTGAGATACCCGACCCCGTCGGGCAGCAGCACGCCCGCCGGGACGGCGCGCTGGTGAATCCGCTCGCGGAGCAGGCGGAACCGCAGCGGGTCCCCGGTGCCCTGCCGCCGCACCGCGAGGTCGATCGGGCTCCCGATCGGGCCGCGCATCGCATCCACCGCCTGGTCCAGGGTCCAGTCGGCTGACGCCTTGCCGTCCACCTCGACCAGCTGATCGCCGGTCCGGATCCCCGCTCGCTCGGCCGGACTTCCCTGCATGGGCGAGACGACGGTGACCCAGCCGTTCCGCGCGTCCACCAGGAGGCCCACGCCGGCGTAATCACCGGTCGTGCGCTCCATGTGGCGCTCCCAGTCCTTGCCCACCAACAACGCGGCGTAGGGGTCGTGCAGCTCCCCCAGCAGCCCGTCCACGGCGCGACGGTACAGTTCTGCTTCGGGAAGGGAGTCGACGTGATAGTCGCGCACGTGAGCGAGGACGGTCTCGAACAGCCGGGCCTGCTGATAGACGTCGCCCTCGGCGGCGACTTGGCGCTGGAGGAACCAGCCGCCGGTCAGGCAGGCCGCCAGGGCGACCACCCCTGGCACGATCAAACGATGCCGCATGGAAGGACCTCGGTGAGGATACTTCCCGTAAGGATGCGGCTCAAAGAAAGTTTCGGCTATACCCCCCGTTCCCGAAGAGCTTCTTCCACCCGATCGGCGAGTTCCGGTGACAGGCCCGCCTGCCGGGCCAGGCGCAGCGCCTCGGCGCCGAGCAGCCGGTACAGGCGGGCGTCGGCCCCGCTCAGGACGGCCAAGTGCGCCCGGATGGTCTGCACATCCCCCCGTCGCACCGGTCCGGTGAGGGCGGCGGCCGCGCCAGACTCGAGGTTGGCCACTACCCCCCCGAGGAGCGGCAAGTACAGGCGGGCGGCCGTTTCAGGAGGAACCCCGGCATCGCGGGCCAGGCGCTCAGCCACAGAGAACAGGGCGACCGTGTAGTTGGCCACCATGGCGGCGCCCGCGTGGTACGCCGCCTTTCCAGCGGCCGAGAGCCGCACCGGCACCATGCCGAGGGCCTGGGCGAGCTGTCCCCCTATCTCGATGGCTCGAGGATCGCCTTCGAGGCCGGCGTTGGCCCCCGCGAGTCGCTCGGGGGCGGCCGCCGGGTCTGCAATGGTTTGCAGTGGGTGAAAGGAGCCGAGCGCGGCGCCCGAGGGCGCCAAGGGGAACAGTGCCCCGCGGCCCAGAAGGCCGGAGAGATGCAGGACGGTGTGGCGTGGCCCCACGGAGCCTTCCGCCGCGAGATCGGTCGCGAGCGGGGTGATCGCGTCATCGGGAACGGCCAGGATCAATACGAGCGCCCTAGCCACCGCGTCGACCCGGGTGCCGGCGTAGAGCTGCAGCGGAGCCGCCACCGGGTGTCTCCGCCGGCTCACCAGCGACACCTCTCGCCCCCGTAGCGCCAGCGCGAGTCCCTGCCCCATCCGGCCGGCACCAAGAATGGTCACGCTGGGGAGCTGGGCCATGCGCCTCCCGGACGGGATAGCCTCGAGAGAAAACGGGCCCGGCTGCCGCGCGAGGCGGGCCGGGCCCGGAGGACCAGCGGCACAACCGGCCCGGTCAGTTCCTCGAGGGTGCGTTGTGCGTCGCCATGGCCAGACCCAGCAGGTCCTTGGGACTCTGGGCCCGACGCAGCAGCTGGAGCGCCGTCTGCATGTCGCGCTGGTCGGCGGCGCGGCGGCGGAACTCCGCCGGGCGGCCGAAAACGTAGCGTGCGATCTCGTAGCCAAGCTGGTCATCCACCAGACGACCGGCACCGGCGAAGACCTCGGGGGTCATCTTCACGCCCTTGGCGGTCAGCCCCTGGTAGACCTGCTGCCGCATCTCGGGAGTCACGGTGAAGCGCTCCGAGGACACGGAGTGCTTGGTCTTGTACTCCAGCGCGATGTTGGTCAGCACGTCGCGGTAGAGCGGCAGGCCGGTGCCCAGGTCCTTGGCGAACTCGCGCTCACCGTCGGTCAGGGTATCGGAGCGGACCACGATGTCCGGCACGATCCCGCCGCCGCCGCGCACCACGCGCCCGGCGTCCGTGTGGAAGACCGGCCGCGAGCGGATGGCCGAGTCGCTGGCCTCCGGGTCGTTCTCCCGGGGCATCGTGTCGGTCGTGGCCTCGGCCGCGGCCTGCTCGGCCTGGTCCATCTCGTCGTGGGCCACCCGCTGGATGGTACGGCCGCTCGGCGTGTACCACCGCGCGGTGGTGAGCTTGAGCGCCACACCCTCGCCCAGCGGGAAGAGTGTCTGGACCAGCCCCTTGCCGAAGGTCGGCGTCCCGATGACGACGGCCCGGTCATGGTCCTGCAGCGCGCCCGCGATGATCTCCGCGGCGCTCGCGGTGCCGTCATTGACCAGGACCACGATGGGAAGGTCGGGCCAGGTCTGCCGGGCGGCGTCGTAGAACTGCTTGGTGGAGCCTCGGGCCCGGCCGCGGGTAGACACGATCTCCTGCTTGGAGTCGAGGAACAGGTCCGCGACCTCCACGCCCTGATCGAGCAGACCGCCGGGATTCAGCCGGAGATCCAGGATCATGGACTTCATGCCCTTGCCCTTGAGCGAGATGATCTCCTGCTTGAGCTCCGCCGCGGAGGTCTCGCTCACGGGGTTCAGCTGGATATAGCCCACGCCGCCGTCGAACATGGTGCCGGGAGGCACGCTGCGGATGTGGATCTGGGCTCGGACGAGGTTGAACTTGATCGGGTCAGGAATGCCCGAGCGCCGGATGGTGATGCTGACCTGGCTGCCCGATTCGCCGCGCAGGGCCTTTACCGCCTCGTCGTTCTTCCAGCCCTCGGTGGACTTGCCGTCCACCTCGATGATCTGGTCGCCGGTCTGCACGCCGGCCCGCTCGGCGGGCGTCTCGGGCAGCGGGGCCACCACGGTGATCCACCCGTCGCGCACGTCGATCTGGATGCCCAGCCCCGCGTAGTTACCCGAGGTCTGCTCGGTGAGCGCCTTGTAGTCGTCGCCGGTGAGCAGAACCGAGTACGGGTCCTTGAGCTGCTCCAGCATGCCGTTGGTGGCCTTCTGGTAGAGATCCGTCTCCCCCAGCGAGTCCACGTAGTAGGCGCTGACGTGGCCCAGGACGTCGTCGAATAGGCGGGCCTGCTGGTACACGTTAGGACCACCGGTGCCCCGCTGGAGTAGCCAGCCCCCGCTCAGGAACGAGATCACCGAAACCAGTGCGATGACACCCCAACGTTGCCTCATGCCGGCCTCCGCTCCTGCAGAATGACTCGGGCCCGGCCGGCGGCCGGGGCCCCTTCGTTCAAGTTAACTGGTTGCCACGTGAAATCTTTGCGGGGCCAAAGCGACTACTTCCCGCCAGGCCGCCTGCAAGAGGTGGTCCGGGGGGAGACACGCATCCAGATGTCGCACCCCGGAACCCTGCACCGAACGATAGAACTCGACCACCGTCCGGTGGAACTCCAGTCCCTCCCGCTCCAGCCGGTCGAGCCGCTTTCCCGACGCCTCCTGCCGGGCCCGGCCGACATCGGCCGGCAAGTCCAGGATCAGGGTCAGATCGGGCACCAGCCCATCCGCCGCGGCCCGGTTGGCCGGGAGCACGACGTCCGCCGGGAGGCCGCGGCCGGCCATTTGATAGGCCTCGGTGGTCAGGGCAAAACGGTCGGAAAGCACCACCCGGCCTTCGGCCAGCGCCGGGCGGATCACCGCCCGGACCAGGTCCGAGCGGGCGGCCAGGTAAAAGAACAACTCCGCCATAGGAGACAGATGGTGCGCGGGATCCAGCACAGCCTTCCGGGCGATCTCCGCGGCCGGGGTTCCGCCGGGCTCGCGGACGACCACCGGGTCCACCCCCGCTTCGCGCATCCGTTCGACCAGCGGCTTCAGTAGCGTGGACTTGCCGGAGCCGTCGGGGCCCTCCAGCACGATGAAGAGCCCCGCGCTCATCCCAGCGTGATGATGCTGCTGGACGCGCCCTTCTCCATCCCCTCGCTGATCTGCTGGTTCACCTTGGCCATCAGCTTCTCGAAATTGGCCCGGGCGGCGACGTAGGACTGTCCTACCGGACTCACCTCGAGATCGCGCACCGCGTTCTCGTAGGCCTCCGCGGTCGCCTGGTCGGGCATCTGGCCCTGGGAGACCACCTGGTCCACCTGCCGGGCCAGCGTCTGAATCTGTTCCAGCTTGGCGACGGTCTCCTTGTCCTCGCGCAGCGTCGTCTCCGCCCGCCGCAGCGCCTGGTACTCCGACGACTGGCCGATGAGTCGGCCCAGGTCCTGCGCCTTGTCCCAAATCACGTTGCCGCGCTCCTCTGCGCGAGCAGGTAACGCTCGCGGCCGAATAGGTCCGTCTCCACGATCACCTCACTCCACCCCAGCTCCCGGGCCTGCGCCGCCGCCACCCCCGCCCTGGAGCAGTCGACCTCGAGCGCGATCCATCCGCCCGGCTTGAGGACCCGACGAGCCTCGGTCAGCAAACCCAGGGTCGCCGCCATGCCGTCGGCGCCGCTCTCGAGGGCCGACGCCGGCTCCCAGTGACGCACCGCCGGATCGAGGGCCGCGTATTCCGCAGTCGTAAGATACGGAGGGTTGGAGACCAGTGCGTCCAGGCTCGCGTCGGCCAACGGGGCGCAGAGGTCGCCCAGCACCAGCTTCACCGGGCCCGCGGCAGCAACCTCACGCCGATTTTCCCGGGCCAGGGCGATCGCGTCCCGAGAGAGGTCGGTTGCAATCACCTGACCGAAGTCACCCTCCGTCGCCAGGCTGAGGGCGAGACAGCCGGTCCCGGTCCCAACGTCGGCCGCTCGGCCGCCCCGCACCCGTTCGAGCAGCAGATCCACCAGACCCTCGGTTTCCGGCCGCGGGATCAGTGCCCGACGGTCGGATCGGAGCACCAGGCGGCGAAAGCCCGCGCGCCCGACCACATAGGCGAACGGCTCCCCCGCGATCCGCCGGCGGACGAGCTCTCGCAGCCGACCCCGGTCGGCCGCATCGGCCGTCTGATCGGGCTCCAGCACGAGGGCCTCACCGGCGCCGGGCGTGATCTCGGCCCAGAGCCGGAGTGCCTCCCGGCGCGGCTCCGCGAATCCGGCCCGCCCCAATGCCGCCGCGGCGTCGGCGAGCACATCGCGCCGGCTGACCGCCAGCTCAGGCATGCTCCAGCTCCTGACGTCCGGCCATCCGGAGGGCGTCGACCAGCTCGTCGAGGTCGCCGTCGAGCACGTCGGCCAGGTTGAAGACCGAGAGGTTGATCCGGTGATCGGTGATCCGGCTCTGGGGAAAGTTGTAGGTCCGGATCTTGGCGGACCGGTCTCCGGTGCCGACCATCGAGCGGCGCTCCCGGGAGCGGGCCGCTTCCTGCTCGGCGATCATGCGATCGAGGAGCCGGGCCCGCAGCACCTCCATCGCCTTGATCTTGTTCTGAAGCTGGGATTTTTGGTCCTGCTGGCTCACCACCAGTCCGGTAGGCAGGTGGGTGATGCGCACCGCGCTGTCGGTGGTGTTGACGCTCTGCCCGCCGGGGCCGGAGGAGCGGAAGACATCGATCTTGAGGTCCCCCGGCTCGATCTTGACGTCGACTTCCTCCGCCTCGGGGAGTACCGCAACCGTGGCGGCCGACGTGTGAATCCGTCCCTGGGTCTCGGTCGCGGGGACTCGCTGAACCCGATGCACGCCCGACTCCCGCCGGAGCACGCCGTACGCCTCGGCGCCGCGCACGGCGACGATCGCCTCCTTGAGACCGCCGAGGGACCCCTCGCTCAGCGAGATCGGCTCCCAGCGCAGACGATGCCGCTCGCAATAGCGCTGGTACATTCGGTAGAGATCGGCGGCGAAGAGCGCCGCCTCGTCCCCACCGGTGCCGGCGCGGACCTCCATGATGGCATCGCGGTCGTCGAGGGGATCCCGAGGAAGGAGCAGCTGGTGCAGCTCTTCGCTGAGCGCGGCGATCGTGGGAGTGAGTCGGTTCACGTCGGCCCGGGCCATGCCGGCGAGCTCAGGGTCCGGCTCGTCGGTGAGCTCCTTGGCCTGCGAGAGCTCATCTTCGGCCCGGGCGAGGCGCTCCGCCAGCCGAACGACGGGGACGAGCCGGGCATGCTCCCGGCCCAGCGCCTGTAACTGGGCGGAATCCTTGGCCGTGGCGGGATCGGCGAGGAGCCGTTCCACCTCCTCCGCCCGCTGCATCGCCTGGCGGAGTCGGGCCTCCACGGATTACGCCTTGGACCCCGCTGCAGCCGACTCGGTCTGGTACCTCTTACGGAAGCGATCCACTCGCCCGGCCGTGTCCATCAGGCGTTGCTTGCCGGTGAAGTACGGATGGCACTGGGCGCACACCTCGACGTGGATCGAGCTGGAGGTGGACCGGGTCTCGAACGAGTTGCCGCAGGCGCACACGACGGTGAGCTTACGGTAATTGGGGTGAAGATCGGGCTTCACGACAGGCTCCGGGTTCCGAGTAAGCCAAGGAAAATAAAGGGGATTGGGCCCTTTTGGTAGGTGTCCCCGGAGCGTTCCCCAGCGCCGCCGCGAGGGAAGTTTCCGAGCCCCCGAAGCGGGGCACAAGGGCAGTGCGGTTCATTGACAGCCAGTTTGGTCGCAAGTAAGCTACCCCCAACTACTTCCGCTTTCGAGAGGCCCCCCGTGCCCCTGTCGCCGATCGAGGTCTTGCGCAAGGTCCCACTGTTTTCGGCTCTGAGCGAGGGCGACCTCGCCGCCTTTGCCGACCTGACCCGCGAGCGCAGTTACCCCAAGGGCAGCGTCATCGTGTTCGAGGACGACCCGGGCGATGCCCTGTTTCTGGTCGCTGCCGGCCAGGTCAAGGTGGTCCTGATCGCCGAGGACGGTCGCGAGGTGATCCTGTCCGTCCTGGGCGAAGGCAGCTTCTTCGGCGAGATGGCCGTGATCGACGAGGAGCCGCGCTCGGCCCACGTGATCGCCATGGACGATTCGAGCCTTCTGGTACTCCGCCGGGAGGATTTTCAGGCCCGACTCAGGAGCTCCCCCGAAGTGGCCATCTCGCTGCTCCGCGAGATCTCCCGCCGCCTCCGCCGGGCCGACGAGAAGATCGGCAGCCTGGTGCTGCTCGATGTGAACGGCCGGGTGGCGCACCTGCTGCTCCGCATGGCCGACGACGAGGGCGGCGACCGGATCACCCGGAAGCTGACCCACCACACCATCGCGCAAATGATCGGGTCCAGCCGCGAGACGGTTTCCCGGACCATGCGCAACCTGGTGGAGCGCGGCATCATCCAGGTGTCGCGCAAGGACATCATTCTCAAGGATCGCCGCTCGCTCATGCTCGCCGCGCGGCGCGCGTGAGGGCAGTCACCCAGACGGGGTGACTGCGGCCGCTGCCGGAAGCACCGGACGCATC
>DASSML010000010.1:0-3774 GCA_035688895.1 Gemmatimonadales bacterium | reverse complement strand
GAGGCGGCGGCAGGCTCCCTCCGCCATGGCTCGAGCGACCGCCTCACTCACCGCGCCGTGCGCCTCGATCAGCGCCGGCTGGACGTCCACCAGCTCCGTCTTGAGCCGGTTGCTGTAACACACGGCGCTGCCCTGGAACACATCGGAGCTGCCGGGAATCTCGGTCAGCCGAACGCCGACCAGGCCGCCGGTGCACGACTCCGCCGTGCCCAGCGACCAGCCGGCCCGCCGGGCGCGCTCCAGCACGAGGGCGGCGAGATCGGTCTCTCCCTCGCCGTACACATGCTCGCCGCCGCGGGCCACCAGAAGCTCTACCGCGGACGCGAGGCGGCGCTCCGCCTCGTCCTCGGCGAGCTGCCAGGCGGTGAGCCGCAGATCGACCCCGTCCAGCCCCGGCAGGTAGGCCAGGGTGACCGGCGCGATCTCGGTCTCTACCTCTCCCATTCGCTCGGCCAGTGTGCTCTCGGCGATCCCCGTCGTCCGAACGGTGCGGGAACGGATGACCGCCGTGCCTGCGCGGCTCGCCAGCCGTGGCGCCACCTCGTGCTCCAGCAGCATCCGCATTTCCTGGGGCACGCCGGGGAGCATGATGGTGAGACCGGGGGCGCCGTCGAGCCAGAGTCCGGGCGCGGTGCCCCAGCGGTTGCGCAGCACCACGGCCCCGCGCGGCACCTCCGCCTGGGTACGGTTGCTCGCCACCGGCGCTCGGCCGAGCCTCGCGAAGCGGGCCAGCAGGTCGGCCCAGACGCTCTCGTCGAAGTCGAGCGCCGCGCCGTAGAGGTCGGCCACGGCGAGCTTGGTGATGTCGTCGCGGGTGGGGCCCAGCCCGCCGGTCGTGAGGACGGCTCCGGTGCGCCGGAGCGCCTCGGCTACCCCGTCGCGGATCTCCTCGGCGCGATCGCCGACCGCGGTCCGGCGCACCACGCGAATGCCGGCCGCGGCCAGCCGCCGCGCGATCTCGGCCCCGTTGGTGTCGAGGGTAAAGCCGAGCAGCAGCTCGGTCCCGACGGTGACGAGCTCGAGGTCCATGCCGTCAGCGCGGGAGGGCCACGGTCACTTGTGGGAGAACAGGCCGCGGTTGCGGTAGAGGTACAGCACGAAGGAGTAGACGGTGAGCGTCACGGCGACGGCGAGCGTCACCGCGACGAACCCTCCATGGAACTGGTTCCAGTAGTCGGCCACGCGGCTGTGTTCCCAACCCATGGGCTTGCGGGCGTCGCGGAAGGCGAACCACAGGATGACGGCGCCGATGAAGATGTTCTGGATCGTGGTCTTGAGCTTCCCCGCCCCGCCCGCTGGGATCACCACGCCGCGGCGCTTGGCCCAGTAGCGGAACCAGGTCATGGCGAGCTCCCGCCCGATCAGGAGGAGGCAGACCCAGAGGGGGATGCTGCCCCAGATGGGAATGTCGTAGAGGTCGTGCCGCCAGCGGGAGATGAAGTAGATCGGGATGAGGGTGGCGAACAGCAGGAGCTTGTCCGCGATGGGATCGAGCAACTTGCCCAGGTCGGTGACCTCGTTCCGGCTCCGGGCCAGGTAGCCGTCGTAGACGTCGCTGATGGCGGCGACCAGGAAGATCACGAAGGCGATGAGCTTGGGCCAGTAGCCCTCGATGAACGGCAGCAGGGCGATCACCGGCGTGAAGCAGATGCGCACCAGCGTGATGATGTTCGGCAGGGTCCACATGGGAGCCGACTACCCCAGCGTCTTGACGACGCTCTTGCTGATCGCCTTGAGGGTGTCGAACACCCCTTCGCCGGTCACCGCCACGGCCTCGAAGTAGGGCGCCCGCTCCAGCCATTGCCCGTCCTGCTGCCAGACCAGGAACTCGGACTCGTGGTCCGGGTCGGGCGTGGGCCGCTGGCGGGTGACCTCCTCCAGCGGCCAGCCTGGATTGAGCGCGGCCTGGAGCTCCGCGACCGGTGCCGCGTTGGGAAGATCGCGCTTGTTGTACTGGACGGCGAAGGGGATGCGAGTGAGGTCGTAGCCGTGCTGGCTCATGTTCTCGTACAGGTTCTGCATCGCCTCGATATTGGCGTCCATCCGCTCGATCTGGCTGTCGGCCACGAACACGACGCCGTCCACCCCCTTCAGGATGAGCTTCCGGCTGGCGTTGTAGTACACCTGGCCGGGCACCGTGTAGAGGTGGAACTTGACCTTGAACCCGCGGATGGTCCCCAGATCGACCGGCAGGAAGTCGAAGAACAGGGTCCGCTCGGTCTCGGTGGCGAGCGAGATCATCTTGCCGCGCGCGGTGGGCGCGACCTTGTTGTACACGAACTCCAGGTTGGTGGTCTTGCCACCCAGCCCGGGGCCGTAGTACACCAACTTGCAGTTGATCTCGCGTGAGGCGTAGTTGATCATCGACATGCGCGGCCGTTCCCCCTCAGGACCCGAAGAGTTTGTCGATCTCGTCTTCCGCCTCACCCAGGAACGCGGACTCCACTCCCGGGGCACTGGTACCGTCGCGGTTGAACATGTCGGTGAAGACCTGGTTGAGCTGGCCCACGGCCGCCTTGACCCGGAGCTTCACCAGACCCAGTGTGGTGCGATTGTCGAACAGGACCACCAGAATGACCCGGCGTGCCACATCCGCCAGATACATCGATTCACGCTCGCCCTGATGAAACAGGGCGCCGAACTCGGGCTCGCCCAGCATGCGGGCCAGCTGGTCGTTGGCGCTGAAATCGGCGGCCGTGAGGGAGGCGAAGGCCGTCGGGTCGAAGGCCGGGGGCTCGCCCACCGTGGAGACCAGCTGCCCGGTCCGGTCCACGATCAGCGCCGTGCGCGCGCTCGACTCGCCCAGGAAGGTGCGCAGGATCTCAGTGATGCGGCGCGAGTCGTCCTCGCGGAAGGCCCAGCTCGAGGCGCCGCCGCTCATGCGAGGGACGTCTCCATCCGGCGCAGCAGCCCCTCGGCCCGGCGGCGCAGCATCGGCTGACGCTCCCAGGCCAGGTAGTCGCGCAGCAGCCGCACCGTCTCCACATCGCCCTCGCCGGCCAGGTAAGCCAGCGCGGCGAGCCGCCGGAGCGGGCGCGGACTGAAGAGATCGCGCCGGTGGCTGGTGAGCCGCCGCTGGGCGAAGACCCAGCCCGCGACCACCCCCGCGGTCATCCCGCCGGCGAAGAGCCAGCCCCGGGACCGCATCAAGGCACTTCCTGCCGTGCGGTGAGCGCGTGGGCGAGCGTCACGCCATCCACGTATTCCAGGTCTCCTCCCATCGGCAGCCCGCGCGCGAGCCGGGTCACCCGCACCCCTCGCCCCGCCAGAAGCTGTTGGATGTACGTCGCCGTGACCTCGCCCTCCATCGAGGGATTGGTCGCCAGGATCACTTCCCGGATCCCGCCCTCCTCCACCCGGTGGAGGAGCCGGTCGATCCGGAGTGACTCCGGACCGATCCCCTCGAGCGGGCTCAGACGCCCGCCTAGGACATGGTAGCGCCCCCGGAAATCGGTGGAGCGGTCCACCACGGTCAGGGTGGATGCCTCCT
This sequence comes from Gemmatimonadales bacterium, assembly GCA_035688895.1. Classification (GTDB taxonomy): domain Bacteria; phylum Gemmatimonadota; class Gemmatimonadetes; order Gemmatimonadales; family GWC2-71-9; genus CAVVWJ01. Next base: position 284 of record DASSML010000010.1, on the reverse strand, counting down.
CGACGACACAGAGCAGGCCGGCGTCGCGCCGCGGGTCCCGGCAGATGGCGCACGGCTGCTCCTCGGTCAGGTTGCCGCACTCCTCACAGGGACGCACCCGCTCCGCCACCGCGACCAAGGTCGCGGCGAGCCGGGTGACCTGGTCCGACGTCTGCTGCAACAGATGAAAGGTGAGTCGCTGGGCCGTCTTCCGGCCGATCCCGGGCAGCCTGGCCAGCTCCGCGATCAGGTCGTCGATCGCGCTCACGTCAGAAGGGCGGCGGGAACGGGAGCGACGGCACCTT
>DASSML010000009.1:0-11732 GCA_035688895.1 Gemmatimonadales bacterium | reverse complement strand
AGCTCACCAACATCAAGAAGGTGTTCTGGCCCGAGGACGGGTATACCAAGGGCGACCTGCTCGACTACTACCGCGCGATCGCGCCGTGGCTGCTGGTATACCTGCGGGATCGCCCGCTGGTGATGACCCGCTATCCCGACGGGATCGGCGGAAAATCCTTTTTCCAGAAGGACGCGCCCGGAGTCACCCCGGACTGGATCCGGACCGAGCGGATGTGGAGCGAGGACACCCAACGCGAGATCGACTATTTCGTGTGCGACGACGTCGCGTCGCTGCTCTACGTGATCAACCTGGGGAGCATTCCGATCCACCTCTGGGCCAGCCGGGTACCGACCCTGGAGCGACCCGACTGGTGCGTGCTCGACCTCGATCCCAAGGGCGCGCCCTTCGAGCACGTGGTGGAGGTGGCCAAAGGGCTCAAGGCGTTGTGCGACCGGATCGACCTGCCGGTGATGATCAAGAGCACCGGGTCCTCTGGCCTCCACCTGATGATCCCGCTCGGGCGGCAGTGCACCCACGAGCAATCCCGCTCGCTGGGTGAGCTGCTGGCCCGCTGCATCGTCGACCAGCTGCCCGCGATCGCCACGATCGTGCGTCAGGTCAGCCAGCGGGAGGGCAAGGTCTACGTGGACTATCTCCAGAACGGGTCGGGCAAGCTGATCGTCTCGCCCTTCTGCGTCCGGCCGCTGCCGGGGGCGCCGGTGTCGGTGCCGCTCACCTGGCGCGAGGTGACCAAGAAGCTCGACATTCGAAAGCACACCATTCGCAACGTGCCCGAGCGAATGCAGAAGCTCCGCGCCGATCCGCTCGCCCGCGTGCTCGAGCTGAGCCCCGACCTCGGCGCGGCGCTGGGGCGTCTCATGCAGGAGCTGGCCGAATGACCGCGACGGGCGAGCCGTTGGAGATCGAAGTCGGCGATCGGGTGGGGCGCGTCTCGGGGTTGCTGCTCCGGCCACCCGAGCCGTGGGCTGGTTACGTCCTGGCCCACGGCGCCGGGGCTGGCATGACGCATCCCTTCATGGAGTCGATCGCGCGCGCTCTCATGGCGAGGGGGATCGCGACGCTGCGCTACCAGTTTCCCTACTTCGAGGCCGGCGGGCGTCGACCGGACCCGCCCGGCGTGCTGATCGCCACGGTACGGGCCGCGGTGGCACGGGCCGAGGAGTTGCTGCCCGGCCTCCGGTTGTTCGCGGGCGGCAAGTCGCTCGGCGGACGGATGACCTCGCATGCCGCGGCCGAGCGGAAGCTCGACGATCTGGCGGGACTCATCTTCCTGGGCTTCCCGCTCCACCCGCCGAAGCGGCCGGCGATCGAGCGCGCCGAGCATCTCGCACGCGTCGGACCGCCGCTGCTGTTCCTTCAGGGCACCCGAGACGACCTGGCGGATCTGGCGCTGGTCCGCGACGTGTGCGCCGGCCTGGGCGACCGCGCCACCCTCCACGTGGTGGAGGGCGCCGATCACAGCTTCGGGGTGCTCAAGCGCTCGGGACGTACCGGGCCGGAGGTGTTGGAGGAGCTGGCGGACACGATCGCGGGCTGGTGCCGTTCGGTCTAGTCCCAGAGCGGTCGGGCGACCAGAATCCCGGTGGAGCGGCGGATCGCGGCGACATATTCGGGCAGGGTCGAGCGGGTGACCTCCACCACACCGCCGGAGAGCGGCGCGTGCAGCACCCGGAGGACGCCGTCTTCGGTCCGGCAGGCGAAGGCCGAGTGGGTCACGTCCAGGCCCGGGATCGCGGTGGCGAAGGCGAGCACGTCCCCCGTCTCGATCCGGTCCGCCACGGCGGCGATCCGGTCGGTCGGCACGACACGCCGCGGCCGGCCGTCGAGCGCCCGCTCGATCGCGGCGATCTGCTGGACGACGGTATCATCGGCGAGCGCCGGATAGCTGGCCCGGTGCTCGGTCATGAACCTGAGCGGCCGGTCGTCCTCCACGCCTCCCAGCTCGCCGCCCAGATCGCGCACCAGTCCCCTCGACGCGCCATCCGCGATCCACTCCGAGAAGTAATGCAGGCGGGTCGCGTAGGATCCGCGCTCGCCGCCCCGATACCGCATCCGCTCGATCTCGTGGCCGAACCGCTCCCAAGTCGGTGTCTCGCCTCCCGGCGCCGTGCGGGCCACCGCAAGACACGACTCGACCAGGGTCACGCAGTCGAAATGGGTCAGGGCGAGGGTGAGCGGCTCCCGGGACTGCGGGCTGCCGCCGGCGCGGAGGTAGGCCTCGAGGGCGCCGGGCTGGTACGGGCTGCCGGCCGCGAGCCGGCCGACCCGGACCGCTGCCCCGCCGAGGGGCGCGGCGGGAGTGGCCAGGTGCTCCGATCGGAGCGCGGCGACCCACTGCTCCAGTCGCCGGCGCCCCGGGTCAGGTGCAAGGGCGCCGCCGATGCTGGGGAAGCAAAGAGCCGCCACGGCGAGCGCGGCAGACCCCAACCAGTCCCGTCGGGAAAGGGAAGGCACGGAGCCTAAATCTAAACGGCTGTGGCCCGCCCTTCGACTACTGCCTAGTCGGCGTCTACTGCCGGCGTGTCGACCAGGTGCTCCGCCAGGAACCACACCTGCATCTCGTTGGTGCGGATGACGTTGCTCACCAGCAGATCGTTGGTGCCGTCATCGCCGGCCTCGTCGGCCTCTTTGGCTGCCGCGCGAGCCTGGGTGAGGATCAGCTCGTGCGCCTCGAGCAGACGGGAGATTTGGACCGGAACCTCCTCGCGGCCGCGGGGTGGCCGCGGAATCCGGGTCTCCTCCGCGACGTCCGGCGCCATGGCCACGCTGATCCCGCCCAGGATCTGAATCCGCTCGGCGATGAGGTCCACCAGCTCGGACTGCTCGCCGTAGTGCTTGTCGAAGAGCAGGTGCAGCTGGTAGAAGGTGTGCCCGGCAACCTGCCAGTGGTGCTTCTTGTACATATCCCGCAGGCAGATCGTATCCGCCAGGGTCTGGTTCAGCGCCTCCGCGCTGCTCTGGCAGACGTCGTCACCGAGGCCGATGGGGAGCCGCGCGATGGTCCCGAACTCCTGAATCTCCTTCCCTCGCTGGCCGATCTTGGGTCTGGCGCTGGGCCGGGTTGCCGCCTTCGCGCCGCCGTTTCGCTGTACCATGCACGCCTCACAGTAGGGGTCGAGCAAATGTACAGGATAGGCCTCCGGGCGCGCGCGATAGGTGAGCCGGGTCACCCAAAACGACGCAGCCCCGGCGCGGGCCGGGGCTGCGTCTCATCGTCCTGCCGGAATGTCAGCCTGCCCTGCAGGATCCCGCGGTGCGGCTCCGAGCTACGGCGGCCACGGCGTCGAGGGCCGCCCGGATTCCCGTCTGGGCCAGGTAGGTGGCATCATACTTCCACCCCGCCAGGGCGCACACGTAGGGATGAGACGCGAGCACGGTGCCGAAGGCCTTGATCTGGCTCGCGGTCATCGGCGCGGTGTTCACGCCGGACGCGTCGTTCACGTTGAGCCCGGCCACCAGCCCGAGCCCTTCGGCCTTGGCCTTCGCGACCTCGTTGTTCAGATAGGTCTGGACGTCGCCCATCTTGGTGTTGTACTGGGCCCAGCCGGCGTCGAGATAGGACCACTGGGAGGTCGACTTGGCCAGGTCGCTGGGGGCCACGCGAGCCACCGTGGACAGACTGGGCCAGATCGACTTGCTGTACCGCGCCATCTCGTCCACCGTGGTCCAGGGGATCGCCCGACCGCCCCAGCAGGAGGCGCAGTTCGGCTGGTCCACCAGGTAGTGTAGGTAGAAAGTCCGATTGCTGATCGCCGTCCCCAGCGACATGGTGCGGTACCGATCCACCTCGGACTTCCACTTGGTGAGGTTGAACGTCCCGTCGGCGTTCTTGACGCGGGCCATGCCGGCCAGCATCACGATCATGCGCACCCCCTGGTTCCCGGCCTGGCTGAGCCGGGTGGGCAGCTCCGACGGCGAGGCCTTGTAGACCGTGCTGGTCCAGTCCGAGGCGCTGGCCGGCGCGAGGGCGAGCCCGAAGGGCAACGCGCTGGGCGCGGGGGGCGGCGGCGGTTCCTCGGTCGGCGGCGGAGGCGGGTCATTGGGTGGCGGCGTCTGGCCCGAGGACGACCCATCCTTGCAGCTCGAGCTCGCGTGGCTCTCCGCTTTCTGCCGCAGCTTGTCCATCGCGGCACCGATGCCGGAGCCCGACAGGAACCGCTCGTCGTACTGCCAGCTGAGGAAGGCGCAGGGGTAGGAGCTGCTCAGCAGCGCGCTCCCGTACGACTCGATCTCGCTGGCCGACATCCCGGTATTGTTGGGGTTGCCGCCCATGGTCAGGTTGAGGCCGGTGATCAGCCCGAGGCCCATCTGCTTGGCCGCGCTGACGTTCTTGTTGATGTAGTCGGTCGGATCGCCTTTGCGCGCCAGGTACTGGGCCCAGGCGGCGTCGAGGTACTGGTAGGTGCCGCTCCACTTGATGAGGTACGGCTCCGACCGGACTATGGTCAGCATGCTTGGCCAGATCGACTTGCTGTAGCGGGCCATCTCGTCGATCGTGGCGCCGGTCACGGCCTGGCCGCCATAGTTGGCCGGATCGTACGGCTCATCGATCAGGTAGTGGCCGATGATGGTCCCGTCCTTCACGTAGGACGAGAAATCGATGCCGCGGAACCGATCGATCCGCTCCTTCCACATGGAGAGGCTGAAGGTCCCGTCCCGATTCAGGTAGTTGGGCTGGCTGCCGGCCATCATCAGCACGATCCGACCGCCCCGGCTCTTGATGTCCGCGAGCTGACTCAGGAGCTCGCCGGGGCCGAGCGTCCGCATGGCGCCGTTGTACCGGCTGCCGAATTCCTCGGTCGGCTGGGCGAACATCCCGATCGGGATGCCGCCGGCGAACGAGGTGGCCAGTGCGGGATTGTCGGTCGAGGGTGCGTCCCCGGGGGCGTCGCTGCCGGGGGCGAGGGTGTCGGAGCTGCCACATCCGACGAGGGTGAGGATGGCGGCGGCGAACAGGGGAGCGCGAAGGCGCGCCAGGCGGCGCGACAGCTTGAAGGTGTACGTCACGGCGACATCCTCACGCGAGGGTGCGTTGCTGGAACTGCGAGCGAGTATGTGGGGGGAGCGGACCAGGTCGGGCCACGCCAGGCAGGCCTTTAAGCAAGACATGGGCCGAGGATGGATGCGACCCCAGCCGGGGTCGTTGGCCCCGCTATGCGGGGGCCAACCCCCGCTCCGGAAGCACGTTGGCTAGCCGGCGCTGATACAAATCACAGCAGGGATGCGAGAATTCTCGCAAATTGGGAGGGTACTGCACGCCCTAAGGAGAACCATGTGGTCCTGCCGGCCCTACCGAGTCGTCCTGAGCTGGGGTATGACCTTCGGTGGGGCGTCGCTCCTAGCCCTGGGATGCGGAGGCGATCCGGTCGGGCCCACCAGTGGCCAGATCGCCGTCACGGTCACGACCACGGGCGGCGCGCCGGATCCGGACGGCTATACCCTGAGCCTCGACGGCCGCCCGGGCATGGCCATCGCCGCCAATGCCACACGAATACTGACGGTCGACCAGGGCAGTCACACCCTGGCCCTGGGCGGCCTGGCCGCCACCTGTGAGGTACAGGGGGAGCGGAGCCGGACGGTCACCGTCGACGCCGGCGCCACGGTCCCGGTGGATTTCGAGGTGGTCTGCAGCGAGCTCTCCGGTGGCATCCGGGTCATCACCGCGACCGCCGGGAGCGGGCTCGACCCCGACGGCTATCGGGTGGTGCTCGATGCGGGAGATCCCCAGCCCATCGGCGACGTGGACACGCTCGAGGTCAACGCGCTCTCCCCGGGCGATCACCAGGTCCAGCTGCTCGAGGTGGCCGACAACTGCTCGATCGCCGGCGAGGCGACCCGGTCCGTCGTCGTCGCCGCGGGTGTGGTGGCGGAGGTCGAGTTCCAGGTCGACTGCGTCGGCAGCGTGGCGCAGTGGAACCCGATGACCAGCGGGACCGAGGCCGACCTGGCCGACGTCTGGGGCACCTCCGGCTCCGATGTGTTCACCCTGGGCGAGCTCTCCACCGACGACGAGAACGGGTTCCAGCTCTCCTCGATGATCTTCCACTACGACGGCGGCGGCTGGATCCTGCAGCGGCGGATCAGGGACGTGAGCCTGCGGGGTGTGTGGGGTGCCACGCCCACCGATGTATGGGCGGTGGGCTTCGATTTCCTGGACGAGGACGCGCGGGTGCTGCACTACAACGGCACGGAGTGGAGCGTCGTCCCGGGGTTCCAATCGGGCGGGGCGGAGACGCTGGCGCTGGCCGCGGTGTGGGGCAGCTCAGCGACCGACGTGTACGCGGTCGGGGCGACCTTCGACGGCGAGATCTCGCTCGGACTCGTCTTTCACTACGACGGCGTCGCCTGGCAGCGAACGAGCAGCCTCGAGGATATGCTGCCCACCCTGGCCGATGTCTGGGGCAGCTCGTCCACCGACGTGTACGCCGTCGGCACCGATCAGCTGGCGAGTCCGTTCGCAGGGATCATCCTCCACCTCGAGGGCGATCAGTGGACGCCGGTGCTGCAGGAGCCCGATCTCACGCTGACGTCGGTCTGGGGAAGCTCGGCGTCGGATGTCTTCGCTGCCGGATTCACGGTGACCGAGCAGGACGACCAGTTCATCGTGGCGGGCGCGATCCGGCATTACGACGGCAGCGGCTGGACGGTGATGACCATTCCCAATACCGGGGTTCTCAACGATCTGTGGGGCTCGTCCGCCAGGGATGTGTTCGCGGTCGGCGACGACGGCACCATCCTGCACTACGACGGCACGGAATGGACGGCCACCACACCTAGCGATCGGACTCTGCTCGGCGTCTGGGGCAGCACTCCCGCGGATGTCTTCGCCGTCGGGAACGGCGGGGAAATCCTGCACGGCACGCCCTGAGCTCGCTCAGCGTCTGCGGCCGGCCGCCTCGGCAGGGACGAGGACTCCGGCCGCGGCCGCTCCCGCCAGCGCCAGCCCCGCCGACAGCCACGCCACCCGATCGAGTCCCTCCGCCAGCCGCTCGCCCGCGACCAGCCCCACGACGGCGACGGCAAGGAGCGTTGCCACTCGGGAAACGGCGTTGTTGACGCCGGAGGCCAGGCCGGCGTGGGCCTCATTTACCGACGTCATCACGGTCGCGGTGAGCGGCGCGACGGCGACCGCCATTCCCAGGCTCATCACGAAGACGGCGGGAAAGATCTCGCTCCAGTAGCTGCCCCGTCCCGCGAGGGGGACGAAGAGCCACATCCCCGCCGCGGCCACCGCCGGGCCCAGGGTGAGGGGCAGCTTGGCGCCGTGCCGATCGAGCAGGCCGCCGGCCCAACGGGACAGGGTGAACATGACCGCCACGAACGGCAGCATCGCGGCGGCGGCCTGCACCACCGAGTACCCCCGACGCTGGATCAGGTGGAACGGCAGCACGAACATGATCGCGCTCATGCCGGCATAGAGGCAGACCGTGAGCAGATTGGCGCCGGTGAAGCCGCGGGAGCGGAACAGGACAGGGGGGACCATCGGCCGCTGGGTGTGCGTCTCGAGCCAGGCGAATCCGGCCAACGTGGCGACGCCGCCCAGGATGCTCGCCACGACCACGCCGCTGCCGAGCCCTTCGGCGCCGCCGCGAATCAGCCCGTACACCAGGGCGAACAGCCCCGCCGTCACCAGCAGCGCCCCCGGCCAGTCGATCCTCCCGGTGATGGTCTCGTCCCGGCTCTCCGGCACGCGCGCCCGCGCCAGCGCCAGTACCGCGGCGGCGAACGGCAGGTTGAGGAGGAAGATCCAGCGCCAGGACAGATGCTCCACCAGCCAGCCCCCGACCAACGGTCCGATCCCGGCGGCGATCGACGTCCAGGCGGCCCAGGTGCCGATCGCCCGCCCCCGGCGCTCCCGGCTGAAGCTGGCGCTGATGAGGGCGAGGCTCCCCGGCACCAGCAGCGAGGCGCCGATGCCCTGGACCCCTCGCGCCGCGATCAGGTGCGGCGCGTCGGACGCGAGGCCGCACCAGGCGGATGCCAGCGCGAACACCACCACACCCGCGGAGAACACCCTGCGCCGGCCCCATCGGTCGCCCAGCGCACCGCCTACCAGGATGAGTGAAGCGAGGAAGAGCATGTAGCCCTCGACGACCCACTGGATCTGGGCCACGCTGGCGCCGAGGCTCCGACGCAGCACCGGCAAGGTCACGTTCACCACGGTGCCGTCCACGAAGGTCATGCTGGAGCCGATGATCGCGGACGCGAGGACCGCCCGCTCCACCGTTTTCGCGTTTTCGCCGGCTCCGCTCATCGCGGGTCGGGGCCTCCGAGCAGGCGCTCCGCCAGATCTTCGCAGTCCACCGGCCAGAGGCACTGGGGACGGGGGCGAGGGGTGCCCGGCAAGGCCCGCGCGGTGAGCACCGCCGAGCGCCACGCGGCGGGTACCGCATCCCGGCCGTGCACCGCGCCGAGCAGCGCGCCGGCGATGGCCCCATTGGTGTCGGTGTCGCCACCGGCCATGACGGTGTCCACCAGTCCCTGCTCGAGCGAGGGGGCGGTGAGCGCGCGGTGGAAGGCGTTCTGCAGCGCGGTGCGGACCCACCCGGATTGTCGCTCGAAATCTGCGGGCGGCGCCGACACCGCTTCCAGCGTCGCGATCACGTCCGAATCCGCCTCTGCCTCTCGCGCCCACCTCAGCGCCGCCGCATGGGCCGCCTCGGCGCCTTCGCCGGTGCGGATCGCATGCGCCAGGGCGATACAGAAGACCGCGCTCGCATCTCGACAGACCGGATTCGGATGGGTGATGTCGGCGTCCTCGCGGGCGAGCCGGGCCAGCTCGGCCGGCCGCAGCCGCCAGCCGAAGATCCCCAGCGGACTCACCCGCATCAACGCGCCGTTGGCCTGGCTCTCGACGTTGGGCAGCTCGGTCAGCCCGACCTCGGTGGTAAGGCCCACGTCGAACGGCCCCGATTCGAGCCATCCCCAATACGACCGGCGCACCCGTTCCGGGCTCATGCCGCCGTCGCGCACCACCGTCCGCGCGAGCATCAGGGCCAGCTCGGAGTCGTCGGTGGGCTGTCCGGCGATGGTGTTCCAGTAGCCGCCGTCCTCCAGGGCGCGAAGGCCTCTCGGATGCCGCTCGCGGATGGTCCGCGCCGAGCTGAACTCGACCTGGCCGCCGAGCGCGTCTCCGGCGACCTGACCCAGCAGCGCGCCCTGCGCCCGGGTCAGCACCTGCGGATCGGCGATGCGGAAGATCGGGCGGGCGGAGCGGAAGCTCCGGGTGAGTGGACCGGGATCCTCGTTGTAGTGGACCGCCGCCCAGGGTCGCTGCGCCAACTCGCGCGCGACCTCGAGCGCCCCGCCGATGGCGTACCCCGATTCGGCATGGCCGAGCCGGTAGCGGATCGGCCGCCCGGCCTCGTCCACCAGCTCACCGCCCACCGCGCGGAGCAGCGCGTGGCCGGCGACGAAATCCCAGTCCCTGGGTCCGTGGAGCGAGACCCCGGCCTCGCCCTCGCCCACGGCGACCAACGCCAGCCGGTAGGCGATGCTGGGCAGGGCCCGAAACCGTGCCGGCGCGGTGCACTCGGCGTTGGACGCCGGGCTGCGCCCGGCCTCCTGGCTCACCAGTACCACGTCGCGCAGGCCCAGCGACGACGCCAGGGCGGAGCGCGCGACCGGACGACCGTTCCGGGTCAGCGCTTCGCCGCGGGCCCAGGCGATCAGATCGCCGCGATCGTCCGGCGCCAGCGGCGCGAAGACCACGCCGAGCACCGGGTCGTCGTGTACGAGGAGGGCGATGGAAACCGCGGTGCCGCGAAGGCGACGGAGGAAGGAGACGGTGCCGTCGTTGGGGTCCACCACCCAGCGGTGCTCGGCGTCGGGCGGCCCGGCCGGGCCGGTCTCCTCGCCAAGGTAGGCCCAGTCCGGATACGCGTCGAGCAGGATTCGCCGGATCACCGCCTCGGCTTCGGCGTCGATGTCGGCGTGACTGCCGTGGCCCCGTGGGCCCCCGGGACGATGGAACTCCGTGCGGATGAGCACGCCGGCCTCGCGCGCCGCGGCCACGGCCACCCGGAGCGGATCGGCGAGGCTGTCGCTCATGGCAGCGTAAGATAGTCGCGGCCCGCCACTCGACTGCGGCTACATTTCGACTTCTCATCTTCTCGAGCAACTGCATGGCTACCGAGCGCGACATCGCCTTTCCCGTCCTCACCCCGCGGCAGCTGGAGCAGTTGACGGCGCGCGGCCACCCGCGCGCCGTGCGCGCCGGCGAGATCCTCTTCAGCCAGGGCGATCGGGGCATCGCATTCTTCGTGGTACTCGAAGGCGCCATCGAGATCGTGGTGCAGACCACCGAAGGGGAGCGGCAGGTGACTGTCCATCGGGTCGGGCAGTTCACCGGCGACGTGGACGTCCTGACCGGCCGGAGCGTGGTCGTCACCGGGCGCGTGCTGGAGGACGGCCGGGTTCTGGAGCTCGACCCCGAAGAGCTGCGGCACGCGGTGGACCAGATCCCCAATCTGGGCGAGACGCTGGTCAAGGCGTTCATCATGCGCCGCGAGATGCTGCTCGGGAGCGGCATGGTCGGGGTGACCATCATCGGCTCGCGCTTCTCGCCCGAATCGCACCGGCTGCGGGACTTCGCCACCCGGAACCTGATCCCGTTCAAGTGGCTCGACCTCGAGTCCGACAGCCACGCCGAGGCGATCCTGCGGGAGCTCAAGATACCGGCATCGGCCACGCCCATCGTACTGGGGCGGGAAGGGCAGTTCTACAGCAAGCCGACGCTGGAGGGGTTCGCCCGCTGCGCCGGCCTCACGGTGTCACTGAACGAGGAGCACGTCTACGACGTGATCGTGGTGGGCGCGGGACCGGCCGGGCTGGCGGCCTCGGTCTACGCGGCGTCCGAGGGGCTCGACGTGCTCGCGACCGAGGCGCTCGCCGCCGGCGGCCAGGCCGGTACCAGCTCGCGGATCGAGAACTACCTGGGCTTTCCTGCCGGCATCTCCGGGGCCGAGCTCACCCGCAACGCCCTGGTGCAGGCGCAGCGATTCGGGGCCCGGGTCACGGTACCCTGCGAAGTCCGCTCGCTGGGCCTCGACGGCGGCGACCGGATCGTCACCCTGGTGGACGGCACCCGCCTGCGCAGCCGGTGCGTCCTGGTCTCGAGCGGAGTGAGGTATGGGCGGCTCGACGTGCCCCGATTCGGCGACTTCGAGGGGGCCGGGATCTACTACGCCGCCACCGAGATGGAGGCGAGGCTCTGCCGGGATGAAGACGTCGTGGTGGTCGGGGGAGGCAACTCGGCCGGCCAGGCGATCGTCTTCCTGGCCGACCAGGCGAAACGGGTCGACGTCCTGCTCCGGGGCGACGACCTGGGTGCCAAGATGTCACGCTACCTGGTGGATCGGATCGAGCGGCTGCCCAACGTCACGGTCCATCGCACCACCAGCGTGGTGGGGCTCGAGGGCGACGGGCACCTGGGCCAGGTTCAAGCGCGCGGTGCCGGCGAGTTGCTCCACTTCGATACCAGCTCGCTGTTCCTCTTCATCGGCGCATCGCCCAACACGGATTGGCTCCGTGGCTGCGTCGAGCTCGACCGCCATGGCTTCGTGGTGACCGGGACGGCGCTCCCGCCGGCAACGGCGCAGAGCGAGCGCTGGACGGCGGCACGCCGCGCGCCCTTCATGCTCGAGACCAGTCTGCCGGGAGTCTTCGCCGCGGGCGACGTCCGCAGCGGCTCGGTCAAGCGCTGCGCCTCCGCCGTCGGCGAGGGGTCG
>DASSML010000008.1:0-3022 GCA_035688895.1 Gemmatimonadales bacterium | reverse complement strand
CGCCAGGCCTCGATCGTGGTCGTGCCGGGGATCCTGCTGCTGGTGCCGGGAAGCGTCGGGTTCCGCAGCCTGACCAACCTCATGGACCGCCAGGCGGTGACCGGGATCGAGACCGCGTTCAGCATGATCCTCACCGCGATCGCGCTGGTCGCCGGCATGCTAGTGGCGGGCGTCATCCTTCCCGAGCGCCGGATCGGTACCGGCGCTTGACGCGATCGGGTGCCGATCACACCTTTGCGGCACCCCCGAAGGAATACCGTCACCTGGCTCACGAATCCTCCGCCGCCCAGCAACGCGCCATCCAAGCGCCACTCGGTCCCGTGCTGGTGGTCGCCGGGCCGGGAGCCGGCAAGACCTTCTGCCTCATCGGACGCATCGGATACCTGATCCGCGTCGCCGGGATCCCGCCGGGCCGGATCTGCGCCGTCACCTTCACCAACAAGGCCGCGGACGAGATCGCCGACCGCCTGCGTCGCGACCTGGGCCCGGCGGCGGACGCCATCACCCGCGGCACCCTGCACTCGCTCTGCCATCGGTTGCTCCGGGACCACGCCTCGGTCATGGGCCTGCGTCGCGGCTTCGGCATCGCGGACGAGGACTACCAAAGGCGGGTGCTGCAGCGCCTCCGCGTCCGCCCCGAGCGGGTGGCGCAGCTGCTCGGTCTCTTCGGCCGGCACCGGCTCCAGAACACCCCGCTCACCGCCGGAGACCTGGAGCTGTTCCGGGCCTATCGCGACGCGCTCCGGGCCCGCCATCTGCTCGACTACGACGACCTCGTCGCCCTCGCGGGTGAGCTGATCCGGTGCCACGAGGCCGCCGCGGCGGAGATCCGCTCGCACTGGGACGCCGTCCTGGTCGACGAGTTCCAGGACCTGAGCCTGGCACAGTATTCGGTCGTGACGGGGCTCTCGGCGGTCCATCGCAACTGCTTCGCCGTGGGCGACGACGAGCAGTCGATCTTCAGCTGGACCGGCGCCGACCCCGCCATCCTCGAGCGCTTCCGCACCGACTTCGAGATCGAGACTCCGGTGGTGCTGGACCGGAACCGCCGCTGCTCCCGCCAGATCTTCGAAGTGGCGCGCCGGCTCGTCACCCGCAACCCGGCGCTGTTCGACAAGCGGCTCGAGGCCGACCGCGACTCGGAGCACTGCGTCGTGGCGCACCGATTCGACGACGAGCGGGCCGAGGCCGACTGGCTCCTCGCCGACCTGCTGCACGACCGGACGACCTCGGGCCTCGACTGGGGCGACTACGCCGTGCTGTATCGCCAGCACCGGCTGGGCCAGTACCTCGAGACCCGGCTGGTCGAGGCCGACATCCCCTGCCGGCTGGCGCGGGGTCAGGCGCTGGCCGACGACGAGGTGATCGGCTTCGTGGCCGCCTCGCTGCGCGTCATTCGCGCGCCCGACGACCCGCTCGCCGTCGAAGCGTTCGCCGACCAGGTGCTGCCGCAGCCGTTGATCGAGCAGGTGCGCGCCGCCCACCGCGGCCTCGAGCTGGTCGATGCGCTCCGCGCCTTCGCCCGCGCCACACCCAGGGGCGACGTACAGGCGCGCTGGGCCTGGCGGTTCATCTACCACGTGGAGAACCTGGTGGCGCTCGGCCGGTCACATGAGGCGCTGGGACCGCTGGTCGACGAGCTGTTGACCCAGCGGATCGGGCGCTACCGCAATCCGCTGGACGAGCGCGCCGCCGAGCTGGGCGATCCCGCCGCCTGGCCCGGTGCGGCGGCGCTGGCCGACCGGCTGGATGCCGCGGTGCACCAGGGAGTCATCTGGGTCGAGCCCCATCGCGGGGTGGAGCTCGCGCTGGTCCGGCTGGTGCGCGGCGCGCTGGGCGGCGATGTGCGGCGGCTGGAGCCCGACAGCCGCCCCGGACCGCGCGATCTGGTACTCCGTCCGCGCGATCCCTCGCCGCTGCTGCTGTTCAAGGCACTGCAGCTGCTCCACTGTCGTGGCCTGGCCGATCCGCTGCAGGACTACGTGGCCTTCGACGTGGAGACCACGGACCTCGACGCCGCGGAGTGCGAGGTCCTCGAGCTGGCCGCGGTGCGGGTGCGCGGGCGCGTGCCGGTCGCGCAGTTCAATCAGCTGATCCGCACCCGACGTCCCGTGAGTCCGGCCGCGACGGCGATCCACGGCTACAGGGACTCCGACCTGGTGGATCAACCGACCTTCGACCAGGTCTGGCCCGAGTTCCTGGCCTTCGTGGGCGCCGATCTGCTGGTGGCGCACAACGGCCAGCAGTTCGACGTTCCGGTCCTGCGTCGGCTGGCCGCCGACCTCCCCGGGCTCGAGGGGTTGGTCTTCTTCGACACCCTGCCGCTCGCACGGTCGCTGCTGGACGAGAGCGCCCGTCTGGAAGACCTGGCCCACCGCTTCGGCGTGTCGGCCGGCCGGTCGCACCATGCGCTCGACGACGCGGGCGCGCTCGCCGGCGTGCTCCGGCACCTGGGCGAGCTCAAGCTGGCGCGGGCACGTAAGTCGGCGCTGGCGCACCTGCTCGGCTGGCTGGGACTGGCGCTCGCCCTGGATGCGCCCGCGGAGCCCACGGCGGAAGAGCGGCTCCTGCGCGAGCTGACGCTGCCCGCGGCCCTGGGCCGGTTCGGCGACTGCCTCGAGGTGTACGCCGAGGAGCGCGACGCACTGCCCGATCCGGTGCAGGCGCCGTCGGTCGAGGAGCTGATCGAGCGCCTGGGGGGTGAGCGGCTGATGGAGCGGATCCGGACGACCCGGCCGGCGGCCCAGCGCTACCCCTCGTCGGTCGCCCGTCTGCAGGCGCTGGTCTCCGCGAGTGAGGCGCCCGATCTGGCCGAGAGCATCGACGTCTTCCTCAGCCGGATCGCGCTCTCGCGAAGCGACGGCTCCTCGGTGAGCGACCGGCGGGTCAACCTGCTCACGCTGCACTCCACCAAGGGGCTGGAGTTCTCCCGGGTCTACGTCGTCGGCGCGGAGGACGCGCAGCTGCCCGGACTTCCCGCCCTGGAGCAGCAGAACGAGGCGGAGATTCAGGAAGCGCGCCG
>DASSML010000007.1:0-3038 GCA_035688895.1 Gemmatimonadales bacterium | reverse complement strand
GGCGGCTGGGCTGGGAGAGCCGCCCGGCTGGGGTCTATCTGGATCTCTGCGCCGGGACCCTGGACTTCGGCGCGACGCTGGCTCGACAGTCAGGCTTTGCCGGCCGCGTGGTGGGTGCGGATTTCGTGCCCGCCATGCTGCGCTTGGGCCGGTCGAAGTCCTCCCGGATCGCTCCGGTGACGGCGGACGCCCTCGAGCTGCCGTTTCCCACTGCCAGCTTCGACGGCGCCATGGTCGGCTGGGGTGTCCGCAACCTGACCGACCTCGATGCCGGCCTGGCCGAGGCGGCGCGCGTGCTCAAGCCCGGCGCCCGCTTCGTCATTCTCGAGATGACGCTCCCGCCCGACCCGCGCCTGCGTGCGGTGTTCCAGGTGTACTTTCGGCGGGTGCTCCCCGTCGTCGGTCGGCTAATTTCGAAACATACGACCGCCTATACCTGGTTACCAGAGTCCACCCAGGCGTTTCCGCCGCCCGCCGAGCTCGCGCGACGCCTCACGAACAGCGGCTTCACCGAGGTTCATTGGCGCCTCTTCTTCGGCGGGGTGTGTGCGCTGCATGTGGGAACTAGAAGCGGGTAGGAGGCGAAAGGCGAAAAGGCCTCCCCTCTCATCTTTCGCAACTATTCACCTTCACCCAACAACAACATTGGCCCTTTCAAACCTCCGCGAATTCCTCACCGCCATCGACCGCATCGGCGAGCTGGTGCGCGTAGCGCATCCGGTCCGCGCCCGTCTGGAGGTCGCCGAGATCGCCGACCGGTGCATGAAGAGTCCCGGCGGCGGCCCGGCGCTCCTGTTCGAGCACGTGCTGCTGGAGGACGGACGGCGAAGCCCGCACCCGGTCGCCATCAACCTCTACGGCTCCCTCCGGCGGATGTGTCTCGCCCTCGGCGTGGACGACCTCGACGCCGTCGGCGGCCGCATCTCGGAGCTGCTCAATCTCAAGGTGCCCGAGGGACTGTTCGGCAAGCTGGCGATGCTCCCCAAGCTGGCCGAGATGGGCAAGTTCCCGCCCAAGGTGCGGAGCGGGCGGGCGCCCTGCCACGAGGTGGTGCTGCGCGGCGACGCGGTCAATCTCGATCAGATTCCCTTCCTCACCACCTGGCCCGGCGACGGCGGCCGCTACATCACGCTGCCGATGGTGATCACCACCGATCCGGCCCGCGGCATCCGCAACGTCGGGATGTACCGGGTCCAGGTGCTCGGGCGGAACACGCTCGCGATGCACTGGCAGCGGCACAAGGTCGGGGCGGCGCACTGGCGGGACATGGCGGCGCGGGGCGAGCGCATGCCGGTGGTCATCGCGTTGGGCGGCGATCCGGCCAGCATCTACGCAGGCTCCGCGCCGTTGCCGCCCACGATCGACGAGTTCCTCTTCGCCGGGTTCCTCCGGCGCGAGCCGGTCGAGCTGGTGCGCGCGGTCACCTGCGATCTCGAGGTGCCGGCCGAAGCGGAGCTGGTCCTCGAGGGGTATATCGACCCCGCGGAGCCGCTGGTGCTCGAGGGGCCCTTCGGCGACCACACCGGTTTCTATTCACTGGCGGACTACTACCCCCAGGTCCACGTTACCGCGCTCACCGCCCGGCGGGACCCGATCTATCCCGCGACGCTGGTGGGTCGGCCGCCGATGGAGGACTTCTATCTGGGGCACGCCACCGAGCGGATCTTCCTTCCCCTGCTCAAGCTGACCGTTCCCGAGATCGTGGACTACCACATGCCCGCGCCGGGCATCTTCCACAACCTGGTCTTCGTCTCCATCGACAAGCAGTATCCCGGGCAAGCGTACAAGGTGATGAACGCGCTGTGGGGCCAGGGTCTCATGTCGCTCGCCAAGGTGCTGGTCGTGGTGGACAAGGACGTCAACGTTCGCGATCCCGAGGAGGCCTGGTGGGTGGCGCTCAACAACATCGACCCCGAGCGCGACGTGCGCTTCACCCTGGGACCGGTGGACGTGCTCGACCACGCCAGCCGGGCTTTCACCTTCGGCAGCAAGATGGGGATCGACGCGACCCGCAAGTGGAAGGAAGAAGGCTTTGACCGGCCCTGGCCCGATCTGATCACGATGGACGTGGAGACGAAGCAGCGGGTCGATGAGATGTGGCATCAGCTGGGCATCCGGCTCCGCCCGAGCGAAAGCAGGCCAGAGTGAGCGAACCGTCCGCCCGTCCGCCCGTCCGCCCCCCCGCCGAAGGCCAGACCTTCGGGGGCGAATCGCTCGCGGTGCGCTTCGCCAACTTCGTGCGCCTGCCGCACACGGTGTTCGCGCTGCCCTTCGCCCTGCTGGGCGTGCTGGCCGCCTCGCGCCGGGTGCCGGTGACGCTGCGAGAGGTCGTCCTGGTGATCGTGGCCTTCACCGCCGCGCGCTGGGCGGCGATGGGGTTCAATCGGATCGCCGACCGCGCCTTCGATGCCCGGAACCCGCGCACCCGGAATCGCGAGCTGCCCCGCGGCGCGCTCACGCTGACGCAGGCGTGGCTCTCCGTGCTGCTCGCGGCCGCCGCGTTCGTGGCCGCGGCGGCGCTGCTCAATCCCCTCTGCCTGGCGCTCAGTCCCGTGGCGCTCGCCTGGGTGCTCGGGTACAGTCTGTCCAAGCGATTCACCTGGTGGCCCCATCTCTGGCTCGGCCTGGGGCTCGCGATCGCGCCGGTCGGCGGGTATCTCGCGGTCGTGGGGCGCTGGAGCGAGCCGGTCTGGACGCTGCTCGCGATCACCGTGGCGGTGGCGACCTGGGTCGCCGGGTTCGACATCTTCTACGCCCTGCCCGACGAGGGGTTCGATCGCGCCGAGGGACTGCGGAGCGCCGTGGTCCGCCTGGGTGAGCGGCGGGCGATCCTGCTGGCCAAGCTGCTCCACGGGGTCACGGTGCCCGCGCTGGCGCTCTTCGGCTGGGGGGCGGGTTTCGGCTCGTGGTACTACCTCGGTGTTCTGGCCGCGGCGGCGATCCTGGCGTACGAGCACCGGTTGGTGCGCCCGGGCGACCTCTCCCGCCTCGACGCCGCGTTCTTCACCATGAACGGCGTGATGAGCCTGACCGTGTTC
>DASSML010000006.1:0-2241 GCA_035688895.1 Gemmatimonadales bacterium | reverse complement strand
CCACCAGGAATCGCTTGGCCCGGGTGAAGCTCTTCGATCCCTCGCCCTCGATCATGTAGCTCATCAGGGTCCAGGGCGCGCCGGCGAACCCGATCAGCGGGACGCGACCGGCCAGCGACCGGCGTGCCAGCGCGAGCGCCTCGAGCACGTACCCGAGCTGTTCCTCGACAATCACGTCGCGCAGGGCCGCGATGTCGCCCGGGGTCCGAAGCGGAGACTCGAACCGCGGGCCGATCCCCTCCTCCACCGTGAGCGCCAGGCCCATGGCCTGCGGTACCACCAGGATGTCGCTGAAGATGATCGCCGCGTCCACCCCGATGAGATCCACCGGCTGGAGGGTCACCTCGACCGCCAGCTCCGGTGTGCGCACCATGGTGAGGAAGTCGGCCCTGGCGCGGACGGCTCGGTACTCCGGCAGGTAGCGTCCGGCCTGCCGCATCATCCAGACGGGCGTGCGCTCGACCGGCTCCCGCCGGCACGCTCGCAGGAAGAGATCGTTCATTCCCGCCGCCCCGGGCCCGCGGCGATCAGCGATCTGACCGTGCCCACCAGTGCCTCCACCGTCGGCCGGGGGGCGACGGCATCGGGCCTCCAGCCCGAGGCCCGGGCCGAAGCCGCGGTGGTCGGGCCCACGGCGACGAGGGCGGGACGGACGCCCGGCGGGCAGGCACGCGCCAGGAGGTCGGCCACGGTGGGACTCGCGACCACCAGCACGCCGGCCCGTGCCGCCGCCTCGCGTGCCGCGTTCTCTCCGGCCAGCATCGACCGGTAACATGCGATCTCCTCCACCTCGATCCCCTCGGCTCGGAGGTGAGCAGCGAGCTCCTCTCGGCGCACCTCCCCGCAGGGAAAGAGCACCGGCCCGCGCACCTTGGCCTCGAGCATCGCGGCCGCCAACGCCGTTGCTGACCCTCGCTCCCCGACCGCGTCGGCGGAGGGCCCGCGCACCGCGGTAGTCACTTCGGCCAGCGCGGCCACCGTGCCCGGGCCCCCGGCCCACACCGGCGGCAGCGACGCCTTCTCGCCCACGCGCGCCCGCCAGCGCTCGGCAAAGGCGCGCGCGGCGCGGGGCGAGGTGAGCGCGATCGCGTCGTAGCGCGCGACTTCATTCAGCGCACCATCGAGCGGGCCCCAGTCGAGGGGTGGAGCAAAGCTGAGCAGCGGACATTCCTCGACCGGCAGCGGCACCTGCCGCAGCGCCTCCGCCAGACCCGGCAGCGTACCCGACGAGGTGGTCAGCACGACGGTGGGCGGCATCAGGGCTCGGAGACCGCGGGCCCGGTCGCGGTACGGACCTGGGCGAGAATGTCGGCGGCCCCCTCCACCAGCAGCCGGTCCGCGAGCCGGACCCCGAGTGCCTCGGCCGAGGTCTCGTCTCCGATCGTCCCCCGCTCCACGCCCTCCACCGCGCGCTCGCCTCCCAGCGACACCACCCGTCCGCGCAGCTCGAGCACGCCGGATTCGCTGGGCAGGGGGCTCGCCAGGGCACCCACCGGGACCTGGCATCCCCCTTCCACCCGCCGAAGAAATGCGCGCTCGGCGGCGACCGCGATGGCCGTTGGCCCGTGATGCACCGCCCCGCGCGCCGCCGTTATCGCCTGCTCGTCTCCCTTCCGCGCAGTCACGGCGAGCGCCCCCTGGCCGGGGGCCGGCAGCATCACCGCCGGCGACAGTCGCTCGCCGATTCGCCCCTCGAGGCCGAGCCGTACCAGCCCGGCTGCAGCGAGGAGGATGCCGGTCCAGTCGGCGTTCCGGTCGAGCTTGGCCAGCCGGGTGTCCACGTTGCCCCGGATGTCGACCACGGTGAGGTCGGGTCGGATATGGAGCAGCTGGGCCCGCCGGCGGAGGCTGCTGGTCGCGAGGGTGGCTCCGCGGGGCAGGTCGCCCCAAACGAGGGGCCCGCGTCCGATCAGGGCATCGCGAGGGTCGTCTCGCTCTGCCACGGCGGCCAGGACCAGCCCTTCGGGCAGGGTGGTCGGCAGGTCCTTGAGGGAGTGCACCGCGAGATCGATCCTGCCTTCCAGCAAGGCGTCGTCGATCTGGCGGGTGAAGATCGCGCGGGAGCCGATCTGGGAGAGCGGCACCTGCTGTACCAGGTCACCGGTGGTGCGGATCTCCAGCCGCTCGCTGGCTCGCCCGGTGGCGGTGAGCCTCGCGCGCACCTGCTCGGTCTGCCAGAGGGCGAGGGCGCTTCCCCGGGTGCCGACCCGGAGCGGCGCCGGGGTCATGAGGCGACCTGCG
>DASSML010000005.1:0-5996 GCA_035688895.1 Gemmatimonadales bacterium | reverse complement strand
GGAGGCTGATGATTCGGTTCAGGCGATCGTAGGTCGGCGCGATGGCAGTGAACATCTCGCGCACGTAGGCCCGCTTCCCGGGACCGCCGGAGACAGGTAACTCACGCTCCGAGGCTAACATAGCCGCAGAATGTAGCGCTGAGACGAGATCCTTGGCAAGGCGATCCCCGAGTGACTGACGCGCCCGAGTGGGCGCGACTCACCGATCAGGAAGTCGTGCTGCTCGCCCGATCGGGCCGCGAGGCGGCCTATCGGGAGCTCATTCGCCGGTACGAGCGCCCGGTCTTCGCGCTGCTGTTCCGGATGGTGCGCGACCGGGAGCTGGCCGAGGATCTGTCGCAGGAGACCTTCATCAAGGCGCTCAACGCCATCGAGTCGTACCGGCCCGAGTTCAAGTTCTCGTCCTGGATCTTCAAGATCGCCAACAACGCCGCGATCGATCACCTGCGGCGCCGCGAGCTCGATACCCTGTCCCTGGACGGCTCGCCTCACGCGGAAACGCCGGAGGCGATGCAGGCCACCGCGCTCCAGATCGGGGCCCGACAGGAGACCCCGCTGGACACCGTCGAGGCCAAGGAGCTGGGGAGCGAGATCGAGGCGGCCATCGGCCGGCTCCGGCCGGAGTACCGCTCCTGCATCCTGCTCCGCCACGTCGAGGGCCGGGCCTACGAGGAGATCGCCGAAATCCTGGACCTCCCGCTGGGTACCGTGAAGACCTACATCCATCGCGCCCGCAACGAGCTGCGCGTGGCGCTGGCGCATCTAAAAGAATGAAACATTCCCCGTACCCTGGCCGTAGGAGGGTCCACTTATGACCACCGGTTTCGGCCCGCACCTGACCCCCGATGAGTTCGACGCCTGGCTGGCTGCCGGGCTCGACCCCGACCGCGCGCGTCACCTCGAGCTCTGCCTCGAGTGCCAGGCCCGGTCGGACGCCGAGCGGGCCCTGGACGAGCAACTCGCCACCCTGCAGCTCCTGTCCCCCGCCCCGGACCTTGCCAACCGGGTGATGCGGCATGTCGCGGTCCCCCGTCTGATCCCTGTCCCCTCGATGCAGCCGGCCCGCCGCCGTTTCCTGGCGACGCGCCGGTCGATGGCGGTCGCGGCATCGCTCGCGGTCCTGCTGGTGGCCTCGATGGCCACGAGCGTCATCTGGACCCTCGGACATCAGGCGACACTGACCTCGATCGGCGGATGGCTGCTGACCCAGGTCGGGCAGGCGGGGTGGCTCGCGATCCAGGGGGTGGCCTCCAACCTGATCGAGCAGCCCTGGTACGACGCGGTCCGCTCGGCGTTCGACACGCCGGGCCGGATCGCGGCGGCTTCGGGGCTCGCCGCCACCGCCTACCTGGCGGGCGTCTACGCCCTCCGCCGCCTCCTGGCGCTGCCGACGCAGCAGGTGGCGCATGCGAGCGCGTAGCGCGGTCGCCGCGCTGCTCCTGCTGGGAGCGGCCCTCCCGACCACCGCCGCCGCGAGCCCGGGCTCGTTCCCGTCCGGGTCCAACGCCGCCGAGCTGGTGCGCAACTTCTGGGATCTCGTCGCCCAAGGGGACGACGATCGCCGCGTCGCCCATCCCAAGCCGCAGGCGATTCAGCAGGCACCCGACGGCGGCCCCGCGGTGGACCTCAGCGACCTGAGCCAGCCGACGGTACTCGAAGCCCGACTCAAGCCCGCGCTCACCCCCAAGACCGGTCCCATCCGCCTCACGATTCCCGGCGGCTCGGCCCGGCTGGGGGACTTCAGCGTCGGCTCGACCGAGAGCGTCACCGGTCCCCTGCTCGTGGTGCAGGGCGACGCGGACATCTACGGCCGGCTGCTCGGCAACCTGGTGACGGTGGACGGCGACGTGATCGTGCATCCGGGCGGCCTGGTCACCGGTGACATCCTGGCGCTGGGTGGCGACGTGCGCGACCTGGGCGGTGAGATCGGGGGCGAGATCCGGACCCTTCGCTCGACCACCATCTTCGCGCAGCCGGCGGCCGCGGCCGCTCCGCCGCCGAGCGCACTGGAGACGGTGCTCCGTCGCCTGGCCGGCGTGATCGGCGTCTTCCTCACCCTGGCCGCGCTCGGCTTCGGGCTGGTGACCTTCGGGCGGCCCAATCTCGAGGTCGTGTCGGACACGGTGACGCACTCGTTCGGCCGCGCCTTCTCGACCGGACTGCTGGGACAGATCCTCCTCCTGCCCACCTTCGGCATGCTGGTCGTGGGCCTGATTCTGAGCGTCGCCGGCATCCTGCTGCTGCCGTTCGCGGTCGTGGTGTACGGTCTCCTGGTCGTGGTCGGCGCGCTGGGCGGGTTCCTCGCGGTCGCCCACGCCATGGGTGAGACGTACATCCGGCGCCGCATGGCGCTCGGCGCGGTGCTGGGGTCGCCCAACAGCTATCGCTACCTGACGGTGGGGCTGGGCGCCCTCGCCTCGCTCTGGCTGGCCTGGGCGGTGTTCGGCTGGGTCCCGGTCGCCGGCGACCTCATCCGCGGCGCGGCCTTCCTGGTGACCTGGCTCCTCGCCACGACCGGTTTCGGCGCGGCGCTGCTCAGCCGGGCCGGGATCCGCGAGAACTTCGCCGGCCGGCTGATCCCGCCCGAGGCCCTCACCGACGAGTACCTCTGGGCCACGCCGCAGTTCGGCGTGCCGGCCGCTCGCCGCCCTGGCGGCACGCGGACCCCGACCCGGGGACTCTGATGCGGCGCGTGGTTCTCCTGGCGCTCGCGCTGGGTCTCCAGACGAGCGTCGCGGCGGCGCAGGAGATGCGGCCGTTCACCACCTTCCGCCAGCTCCACGGTGAGACCCGGCTGCGCGCCTCTTTGGAGTACGCGGCGGGGGCGCTGCGAGTGGCGCCCGGCCGTCCCACCGAGCTCTACCGGATGGACCTCGCCTTCGACGGAGAGCGCTTCGCTCCCATCAGCGACTATGACGCGGCGGAGAGCGCGGTCTCGCTCGGGCTCCAGCGCGGCGGGACCGGCGGAGTGCGGGTCGTCTCCCGAGACCAGCTGCAGCAGTCGGCCAACATTGCCTTCTCGCCCAGCACGGAGCTGGACCTCGCGGTCAAGCTGGGGGCCGTGGACGCCGACCTGGAGCTGGGCGGCCTGCGTCTCGCGTCCCTCGACCTGGAAACCGGCGCCAGCCGCTCGGTGGTCCGCTTCTCCCGTCCCAACACGACGCGCTGCCGCTCGGCGGAGCTCACCTCTGGGGCGGCGGAGCTGTCGGTCGTGGGGCTGGGCAACAGCCGGTGCGACCGTGTCGTGGTCGAAGGCGGCGTCGGATCGGTCACGCTGGATTTCGGAGGCGCCTGGAGCTCGAACTCGCAGGTGAGCGTCCGGATGGCGATGGGCCAGCTCACGCTGCGTCTGCCGCGTCGCCTCGGCGTCCGAGTCACGATGGACAAGTTCCTCTCCAGCTTCGATCCGGCCGGCATGGTCCGCCAGGGCAACACGTTCACCACCCCGGGCTACGACCGGGCCGAGCGCACGCTCGATCTCGAGGTGACGGCGGCGGTGGGAGGGGTGAGGGTGGAGTGGCTGGACGGGGGGCGGGAAAGAGAATAGCGGTGCCACTTTGCCCCCCCCACCTCGCCCCCTCCCCACCTTTCCCTTTCCCCTTTCCCCCTTCCCCTCCGTACATTCCCTCCCATGTCCCCCCTCGAGACCCTCGGCTGGGCCCTCGGCACGTCCTTCGCCTCGGGGCTCAACCTGTACGCCACGGTCGCGGCTGCCGGCCTGTTCCAGCGCTTCGGGATCGTCGAGCTGCCGCCGCAGCTCCAGGTCTTGGCGCATCCGCTGGTGCTCGGCATCGCGATCGCGTTGTTCGTGGTGGAATTCGTCGCCGACAAGATCCCCTACGTGGACACCGCCTGGGACGGGATCCACACCTTCATCCGCCCGCCGGCCGCGGCGTTCCTCTCCTATACGGCGTTCACCGGCGAGGGATTTCCCGAGGACTGGAAGCTGGCCGCTGCGCTGCTGGCGGGAAGCGTGGCGCTCACCTCACACGGCGCGAAGGCGAGCACCCGCGCCGCGGTGAACGTGACGCCGGAGCCGGTGTCGAACTGGACGCTCAGCGTGCTGGAAGACGGGCTGGTGGTCTTCCTCACCTGGATGGCGGCCCAGCATCCGCTGCTCACGGCGTGCCTGGTCGTCGTGCTGGTCGTGGTTGCGGTCTTCGTGATCTGGCAGCTGTACGCGTTCCTGCGGGCGGCGGTACTCCTCCTGCGGGAGAAGCTCAGCCCAGCCGCACCCTGATCCGTCCTCCCACCCCGAGTCCCAGCCGTCGGGCCGCGGAGCCGTCACGCACCGCGATCTCGACCTGTCCTCCGGAACCGAGATAGGCGAGCAGTCCGCCGGTTGGGACGTCACCGAAGGTCCGGCGAAGCGGCCCGATGTCGAGCCCCTCCACCTCGATCACCGCGTAGTCCGGAACCATCTCGAGGGTGAGATTGGTGACCAGCGTGCCGAACCGATCCACGTAGGCCACCTCGCCCACCATCGATTTCCCCTCGTAGTGCGGCTCCCGGTGGCTCAGACGGTGAGGCATGCCTCGGAACGGCTCTCCGAGGGACTCGAGCGGCTTCCCGCCCGCAAGCGCGGCCGCCGCGGGCGCGAAGAGATCCCTGCCGTGGAAGGTTGGCGACGCGGTCGCCGGAATGGGTAGGGCGACGATCTCGACCACCGCGTCCCGGAGGACGGGGGTGAAGACCCCGTTGTCCGGCCCCACGAACCAGTGGCCGCCGGCCGCGAAGGCGAGCGCGGCGCGCGCGGTGCCGACTCCGGGGTCCACCACCGCGAGGTGTACGGTGCCTTCGGGAAAGCGGTGCCAGGTCCGGCCGAGCAGGTAGGCCGCGGCGCGCACGTCGCCGGGGGGAACGGCGTGGGTCACATCCACCAGCGTCGCCTGCGGCACGCCGCCGAGAAGCGCCGCCTTCATCTCGGCGACGTAGGAGTCTGCGGTGCCGAAGTCGGTGAGGAGGGTGATGAGGGGGCGGATCACCCGCGCAGAATCGGAAGCGCCATCGTGCGCCCGGCGGTCTTGCGCTGGAGCTCCTCCGCCACGGCGCGGAGCGCCCTCGCCGCGGGACTCTCGGGCTCGGCCTCCACGATGGGCCGGCCCTCGTCGGCGAGCTCGGCCAGGCGGGGCTGGAGGGGGATGCTGCCGAGCAGCGGCACGCCCAACTCGGCGGCGAGACGCCCGCCCCCGCCGGCGCCGAAGAAATCGAACCGGCGGCCCGAGTCGGGATCCACGAAGCCGCTCATGTTCTCCACGATGCCGAGAACCGGCACGCCCACCCGCTCGAACATCCGGGCGCCGCGGAGCGCGTCGCCCACGGCGACCTCCTGCGGGGTGGTGACGATGACGGCGCCGGCCACCTGGGTGGCCTGGACCAGCGAAAGCTGGGCGTCGCCGGTGCCGGGAGGCAGATCCACGATGAAATAGTCGAGCTGACCCCAATCCACGTCGCGCAGGAACTGCTGCACCACCTTCATGATGATCGGCCCCCGCCAGATGGCGGGCGCGTCGCGCTCGACCAAGAGGCCCAGCGACATGAAGCGGACGCCGTAGGCCTCGAGCGGCTGGATCCGCCCGGCCAGCACCGCGGGGCGATCGAAGGTGCCGAACATCCGGGGGATGTTGGGTCCGTAGACGTCGGCATCCATGAGCCCGACGCTGAACCCGGCGCGGGTCAATGCGAGGGCGAAATTGGCGGCGACGGTGGACTTGCCCACGCCGCCCTTGCCGGACGAGATCGCGATGATCTTGCCGAGATTGGGCTGCTCGGGCGGCGCCGGCGGTGCCTGTTGCGTACCGGGAGCTGCGCCGCCGGCCGGCGGACCGTGGGTGACTTTGGCCGGACCTGCGGGGTTGGTGACGTTGATCTTCACCGCGTCGCGGCGGACGCCCTCGATCGCCTGCACCGCGGCGCGCGCCTGGCGCACCAGCGTGGCGGGATCGTCGGGGGCGAGGAGGAAGGTGAGGGTGACGCCGCCGTCAGCGGTGACGGCG
>DASSML010000004.1:0-3836 GCA_035688895.1 Gemmatimonadales bacterium | reverse complement strand
AGGCCGAAGCGCCACTCGAAGCGGTACGCCAGGTAGCCCAGCACCGCGAAGAAGGAGAGAAAGATCGCGAGGAACGCCTTCTGCCGGAGCTCGCCGCCCACCTTGGGACCGACCGCTTCGGTGCGGAGTACCGTGTAGCTCCCCTTCCCCAGCACCGTGTCGAGCGCGTGGGAGACCGCGGCCGCCGTCGCCTGGGTGTCGTTCGCGTCGGTGCCGGGCTTGGCCACCCGCGCCCGGATCACGTACTCGTTGGGCGCGCCGAAGCCCTGGATCTCGGCCCCGTGGATCCCCTGCTGGTCGAGCCCGCTTCGGAGCTGGGCCACGTCCACCGTCTTCTGGCTGCGGATCTGCACCAGCGTGCCGCCGGTGAACTCGATGCTGTAGTTGAGGCCGGCCAGCATCAGGAACAACAGCCCCGGGAGCAGGATCGCCGCGGTCACGCCGTAGGCGTAGCGCCGGACCCCGATGAAGTCGTAGTTGGCGTTGGCGAAGAGTCGTGTCATATCAGATGCTCAGCGTGGACATGGCGGGCCGGCGGGCCAGCCAGATGAGGAACAGCGTGCGGGTGACGAAGATCGACGTGATCATCGAGGCTACGATGCCCATGATCAGCGTGATCGCGAAGCCTTTCACCGGTCCGGTGCCGAACTGGAACAGGAACAGCGCGGTGAGCACCATGCAAACGTTGGAGTCCACGATCGCGTTCATCGCGTGGCGGAACCCCTCGTCCATCGCCAGGCGGACGGTCTTGCCGTGGATCAGCTCTTCTCGCATTCGCTCGAAGATCAGCACGTTGTTGTCCACCGTCAGCCCGATCGACAGCACGATGCCGGCGAGCCCCGGCAGCGTGAGCGTCGCCTCCACCATGGACAGCCCGCCCAGCGTGAACAGCAGGTAGACCGCGAGCGCGATCACCGCGAGCATGCCGCTCAACCGGTAGTACCCGATCATGATCAGAATCACCAGCCCGGTGCCGACCAGGCCGGCGACGATCCCGTCGTGGATCGAATCGCTGCCCAGACTGGCGCCGACCTGGCGCTCTTCGACGATCTTGAGCGGAATGGGCAGCGCGCCGGCCTTGAGGGTGAGGGCGAGATCCTGCGCCTCCTGCAGCCCCCGGCCGGTCAAGGTGATCTGCCCGTTCCGGCCGATCCGGCTCTGGATCACCGGCGGTCGCCCCTGCACCCGGCCGTCGAGCACGATCGCCATGTAGTCGCCGACGTGCTTGCCGGTCTCCTCGCCGAAGCGGCGCCCGCCGGCGCGATCGAGGGTGAAGGTGACCACCGGCCCGTTGGTGAGCGGGTCGATCTGGGCCGCGGCATCTTCGAGGCTGCTGCCGGTGATGATGGGCCGGTCGTCCAGCGCGTAGAGGAAGCGCACCGACTCCACGCCCACGCTGGTGGGCTGCGAGGCCCAGCGCAGGGCGACCCCGCGTGGGAGCTGTCGGGCCACCTGCGGCAGGTTGATCAGGCTGTCCACCCGGGGGAAGGCGGTCTCGGGCACCGCGTACTCGCCGGGGGCGCCGCCGGAAGGCTGGATCAGGCCGTTCAGCACGCCGCCGATGATCGGCGTCGTGTCACGCGCAGGCGTGGTGTCCTGCTTGGCCGCGGAGTCGGGCCGCCCCTTGGTCTTGGCTGCGGCGGCCTTCTTGCCGGTATCCGGCGCCGTCTTCTTCACGCTGTCGGCGACGGCCTTCTTGGCCGTGTCGCCGCCCAGGAGCTGCTCCACCGCCGAGGGCTTGGCCTTGGCCGTGTCGGGGCCGCGGACCCCCATGCTCCGAAGGGTGCGGTCCATCGCCGGTATCGCCTTGTCCAGCGCCTTGGTCTCATCGGTGATGCGGAACTCGAGGAACGCGCTCCGCTGCACAATGCCCTTGGCCCGGGCCGGCTCGGTGATCCCCGCCAGCTCCACCACGATCCGGGAGTCGCCCACCTTCTGGATCAGCGGCTCGGTGACGCCGAACTCGTCGATGCGCTTCCGCAGCACGGTGAGAGCGAGGTCGAGGTCGCGCTTGGGATCGGCCGAGACCTGCTTCGACTGGTCGAGCTCGAGGGCGAGGTGCATCCCACCCTGCAGGTCCAGTCCCAGCTTGAGCGGCACCTTGCGCTCGGTCCGGTCGGTCATCACGCCGGTGACGGGATCGCGCTCCCGGATGGTGATCTGGCGAGGAACGAGGTAGAAGACGCTGAGGGCCACCAGGGCCACGATGATCAGGATGCGGGTGCGGATAGTCATGCTCGAATCGACGCTCAGGCGTGAGAGACGCTAGGGTCCGGCCGGGCGGCGGCCAGCACGGCCCGGGCCCGGGTACGATCGCGCTGCAGCTGCTCCATCAGGGTCTCCACCGACGGGAAGCGCTCCACGTCGCGGAGGCGCTCCACCCACTCGAGGCGGACCCACTCGCCGTACAGGTCGCCCTCGAAATCGAACAGGTGCGCCTCCAGGGTCCGTCTGCCGTCGGCGAAGGTCGGCTTGGGGCCCTGGTTCATCATCCCCGCCGCCCGACCGCCTCGCCATTCCACCCGTACCGCGTACACTCCGTCGGGCGGCAGCAACTTCTGCGGCGGCACCTCGGCCAGGTTGATCGTCGGGAACCCGATCAGCCGGCCCCGCCGCTCGCCCTGGCCCACCACCCCGCTCACCTGGTAGGGCCGGCCCAGCATTCGGGCCGCGGTCGCGAGGTCGCCGCCGGCCACGGCGCGGCGGATGCGCGAGCTGGACACGTGCTGCTCGCCGATATCGACTGCCGGGACCACGTCCACCTCGAAGCCGTACTGCACGCCCAGCCGCCGCAGCGTCTCGACGTCGCCGCTCCGGCCTCGGCCGAATCCGTGGTCGTGGCCGATGACCAGCTCCCGCATACCCAGCCGGGCCAGCAGGACGTCGCGGACGAACTCCTCCGGACTCAGGCCCGCCACCTGCCGGTCGAACCGGAGGAAGTAGGCGTAGTCCAGCGGCGTCTGGGCCAGCACCTCCCGCCGCTCCGGGCCGGTCGTGAGCAGCGGCGGCGCGGCCCGCGGGTTCACCACCTCGAGCGGATGCGGCTCGAAGGTCACCAGAACGCTGGCCCGTCCGGCCGCCGTCGCCCGGCGCGCGATCTCCCGCAGCACCGCCTGGTGGCCGAGGTGCACCCCGTCGAACGAGCCGACGGTCACCGTGCTCCCGCCCGCGAGCCGGGGGAGGACGGCCGCGGGACCGAGCGGCTCGGCCATCACGGCGTCCCCAGCACGACCACCGGCTGCCAACCCCCGGTGTCCCGGCGGGCCACCGCCACCAGCTCCTCGCCCGCCATGAGTCGGGCGAGCTCACCCGGCTCGCCCACGCCTTCCGGAACGGTGCGCCCGTGCACCGCGTGGCCTCGCCCCACGGCGTCGAGGGTCACCGCCGGCAAATGGCCCAGCACCGACACCGGGCTCCGCACCGACTCGGGTCCGATCGCCTCGAGCGGAATCGCGTCTTCGACGCGGAGCCCCCCGATGGCCTCGCGCCGCAGGGCGCGCAGATGGCCGCCGACTCCAAGGGCGGCACCCAGGTCGCGGGCCACGGCCCGAATGTAGGTGCCGGCGCTCGCGGTGATCCGGAATTCGAGCTCGGGCGGCGCCCACCGCACCCACTCCACCGCGTGCACCATCACCGCCACCTCCGCCGGCACCACCGTCTCGCCCCGGCGGGCCAGCCGGTAGCTGCGCTCGCCGTCGACGTGCTTGGCGGAGTACGCCGGCGGCCGCTGTCGTCCCGGACCGAGAAACCCCTCCAACACCCGGCGCACGTCCGCCGCATCGAGTCGCTCGACCGGATGCTCCTCCACCACGGCGCCGGTCCGGTCGTCGGTGTCC
>DASSML010000003.1:0-7434 GCA_035688895.1 Gemmatimonadales bacterium | reverse complement strand
CGCGGGGGCGGCGGACGCGAGGACCTGGCGGCCTTCAACGCCGAGGCGGTCTGCCGGGCGCTCGCCGACGTCCGCGTTCCCACCATCTCGGCGGTGGGGCACGAGACCGACGTCTCCCTCACCGATCTCGTGGCCGATTATCGCGCCGCGACACCGTCCGCGGCGGCTGAGGCGGCCGTGGCCGATCGGCTCGAGGTGGGCCGGCAGCTCGACGACCTCGCCGCGCGGTTGGCCGGTGGACTCGGTGGCCGCACCCGCCTCGCGGCGGAGCGCCTGGGTCGCGTTGCCGATCGCCTGCGCGCGGGGGTCGAGCACACCGTCCGACGCGACCGCACGCGCCTGGAGCGGCTCGCCGCTCAGCTCGATGCCCTGAGCCCGCTTCGCATCCTCGACCGGGGGTACGCCGTCCCGGTCGACCCCGACGGGCGCGTCCTCAAGCGTCGCGAGGAATTCGTCCCTGGTGCGCCCTTCGCGCTCCGGGTGGCCGACGGCACCGTTCCCGCCCGGGTGGAGCCCGCCCCATGACCATTGCCGACGACCTGGCCCGACTGGAGGAGATCGTCCGCAAGCTCGAGGCCGACGACGTGGAGCTCGACGTCGCGCTCAAGCTGTTTGAGGAAGGCGTCGCCCGGCTGCGCTCGGCCCGCGATCAGCTCGGCTCGGCCGAGCTCAAGGTGCAGCAGGTGCTGGAGCAGGCAGGCAACCTTCGCGTCACCGATCTCGATGGCTGAAGTGGTGGCCGAGCCGTCGGCGGTCGCGCTGCTGGCGGAGGCGCGGGAAGGGGTCGATCGACTGTTGGGCGAGTGGGCTGATCGTCTCGCCGCTGAGCGTCCGGGCCGGATAGGCGAGGCGCTGGCCTACGCGCTGCGCACCCCCGGCAAGCGGGTCCGTGCGGCCCTGGTCATGGCGTCGTACCGTTCAGTCGGTGGCCGCTCTCCCGCGATCGTTGGGGTCGCCTCGGCTATCGAAATTGTGCACACCTACTCCCTCGTGCACGATGACCTGCCCTGCATGGATGACGACGATATGCGGCGAGGCCGGCCGACCACCCATCGTCAGTTCGACGTGCCCATCGCGACGCGCGCCGGATTCCTCCTGGTACCGGTCGCCGCTCGCGTCCTCTCGAAAGCGGTGGCCGAGCTGAGGCTACCGACCGCCACCCTGGGCCGACTCGCGAGTGAGCTGTTCGAGGCCGGCGGCATTCAGGGGATGGTCGGTGGTCAGTGGCTCGACCTGGAAGCCGAACGCCGGAGACTCGACCTCGACGGACTGATCCGGATGCACGCAGGGAAGACCGGCGCGCTGATCCGGGCCGCATGCGCCATGGGTGGCATCACGGGTGGGGGCCGGGGAGAGCATGTCGCCGCGCTCACCGCCTATGGTGAGGAGATCGGGTTGGCCTTCCAAATCGCCGACGACGTGCTCGATGCCACCGGCACAAGCGAAGCACTGGGCAAGACCGCCGGCCGCGACGCCGAGCTCGCGAAATCCACCTACGTGAGCTTGCTCGGTGTCGACGGCGCCCGTGAAGCCGCCGCGCTCCACGCCCGGAGAGCCGTCGACCACTTGGAAGGTGCCGGACTCCGCACCCCGGAGCTCAACGGGTTGGCCGACTTCATCATTACCCGGGGTCATTGATGTGAGCCGTCGTACGCTGTGGGTTGGCTCATTGCTGGCGGCGACGCTCACGGCTGGGTGGTCAACCTCGGGCGCCATGGACGTCAAGGATGTCCGGACGCGTCTTCGAGTCGCGGAGCAGATCGTTCGTGAGGGCCGGCTGCTGGTCGGGCCACCCGAGCCGCGCGAGCACTACTCGACCTTTCGGGACCGCGTGGGACCCTATCCCTCCTACTATGGCATTGGGCAGTCGCTTTTCTTCCTGCCGTTCGCCGCTGTGGAGCGCGCCCTGCCGACGGGGCTAGGACCCCGGAGATCGCGCGGGCTCGTCGCCCTGATGGTCTTCGCGCTGATGTTGTGGCTGAACTATGTGCTCTGCGCACTGGTCGCCCGGGCTCTCGGAGCCGGCGCTCTCGCGGCGGCTCTGGCTGCCTTCGTCGCGATTTTCGGGAGCAGCTTCTGGCAGATGGCCAAGGAAGGTCAAGAGGAAGTCCAGTTGTCGGTGCTCGCACTGGCCGGTGTCCTCGGCTTCCTCGAGTGGCGGCGCACCGGATCGGGGCGAGGCCTCTGGATGTCGGCGGGGGCGATGGCCCTAGCCGGCACGTTTCGCCCCACCGCCGTAACCTTCGCGGTCGGCCTCCCGGGACTTTACTGCTGGCACATGTGGCACTCTGAGGCACCGGCCCGGTCGACGAGGACAAGCCTCGGTCGGGTGCTCCTGCCGTTCTTGCTGGCCGGTTCCGGTACGGTGCTGGTGGTTGGCGCCTACAACGCATTCAAGACCGGTTCGCCGCTCTCGACCGGCTATGCCTTGTACTTTACGGAGGGGGCCGCCTGGCGAGGCTTGGTCGGGCCCACCCTGGGCCTCGATCGCGGAGTGATTTGGGGGAATCTGTGGTTGCTGCCGCTGAGCATGCTCTGCTGGGCACGACGCAGGAGTCTCCGAACCGAAACTAAGCTGGCGCTGGGTCTCGGGGCCTGGCTGTTGTTGTCCTCACTCTTGATCTACTGCACCTGGTACACCTGGGCGGGCGATCACACGTTCGGTGCTCGCTTTCAGCAGCATGCAGTACCCCTCCTCGGCACGGCGCTGGCGGCAGGTGCGCTGCAAGGCATGTCGTTGCGGGCGCCCCGTCGCGCGGGCGTGGCCATTGGGGCGGTGCTCCTGCTGGCGGTCTTGCAGGTGCCATCGCTGGTCTTCGTGAACAACCTCGAACTCCTCCAGATTCTGGCCGAGGGCGACCCACCAACGCCCCCGGGTGTTACCCCCACGGCCGCCAGGGGTGGGCAGCTCCGGCTGCGGCTGGCCAACCTCGAGGCCAAGCTCGAGACCGGACACACGATGGACCTCGACACCGTTATCCATGGCAGCCACGCCGGTGAAAAGATCGGCGGCTCGAATTGGTCGGATCTGTCAGACGCGGCTGCCGCCACGCTCCTTACCGACAGCTCGCGCTGGGATTTCTGGCCCTGGCGACTGGGCGATTCTATCGGGCCGAGAGCGAGCGCCTGGGCTCGCGCGGTGTGGGTCTTCTTCGTGCTTGCGAGCGTAACCGCATGGGTCGCGCTGTTCACTAGGTTGCGCGAGGGAGAGCCTTAGGGTCTGGCCGGCGCCCTGCGGGGCGGTGCGGCTCCAAATCGGACCCTCAGGTGTAGATTCAAGGACGCCCAAAGCACGACCTCAACCCTACGGAACCAGGACCGATGTCTCTGCTCGCCCACATCACGTCCCCCGCCGACCTCAAGCGTCTCCGCCGCGACCAGCTCCCCGCGCTGGCCGAGGAGATCCGCGAGCGGCTGATCGCGTGCGTGAGCCAGACCGGCGGCCACATCGGCGCCAGCCTGGGCGTGGTGGAGCTGAGCCTTGCGCTACTCTACGAGTTCGACTCGCCCCAGGACAAGGTCGTGTGGGACGTTGGCCACCAGGCATACGCCTGGAAGCTGCTCACCGGGCGGAACGACGAGTTTCCCACCCTCCGCCAGAAGGACGGCGTCTCCGGCTTCCTCAAGCGGAGCGAGAGCGAGCACGACCAGTTCGGCGCCGGCCACGCGGGAACGGCGATGTCCGCCGCGCTCGGCATGGCGACCGCGCGCGACCTGCTGAAGCAGGACTACAAGGTCGTGGCGGTGGTGGGCGACGGCGCCCTCACCTGCGGGCTCAGCTACGAGGGGATGAACAACGCCGGGCACTCCAACCGCGACCTCATCCTGATCGTGAACGACAACGGGATGAGCATCTCGCCCAACGTCGGGGCCATCAGCAAGATGCTGGGCGGCATCGTGGCCGATCCGCGGACCAATCGCCTGCGGGAAAAGGTGAAGGGTCTCACCCACGCGCTGGGCGGCGTCTTCGGCGAGGGCGTGGTGGACTTCGCCAAGAACGTGGAAGAGAGCGTCAAGAACCTCTGGTCGCCGGGAATGCTCTTCGAGGAGCTGGGGTTCCGCTATTTCGGTCCGATCGACGGGCACGACCTCCCCAAGCTCTGCGACACCCTGCGCTTCGTCCGTGGCATGAGCGGCCCCCGGGTGGTGCACGTGATGACACAGAAGGGGAAGGGCTTCTCCTTCGCCGAGAGCAACCAGGAGAAGTGGCACGGCCTGGCGGCCTACGACCCGCTCACGGGCGAGGCCCGCAAGAAGGCGAGCGGTCCGCCGACCTGGACCCAGGTGTTCGGCGATGGCCTCACCGCCCTGGCCGCCGAGCATCCTCAGCTGGTGGCCGTCACCGCGGCGATGCCGTCCGGGACGGGAACGAACATCTTCGAGAAGAAGTACCCCGAGCGCTTCTTCGACGTCGGCATCGCGGAGGGGCACGCGGTGACCTTCGCCGGCGGCCTCGCCACCCAGGGCATCCGGCCGGTGGTGGCGATCTACAGCACCTTCCTCCAGCGCGCCTACGACAACGTCATCCACGATATCGCCGTGCAGCACCTGCCGGTGATCTTCGCGATGGACCGGGCCGGGCTGGTCGGTGAGGACGGCCAGACCCACATGGGCCTGTACGACATCGCCTACATGCTGGCGGTGCCGGGCATGACGGTGACGGCCCCCAAGGATGGCGACGAGCTGATCGGGCTGCTGCGCACCGGACTCGCGCACAGGGACGGCCCGTTCTGCACCCGCTACCCGCGGGACAAGGCCCCGGCCGATCCCCGCCCCGCGTCGGAGATTCCGCCGGTGCCCTACGGAAGCTGGGAGCAGCTCCGCAGCGGCCGCGAAGTCGCGATCCTCGCGGTGGGCACCATGGTCCTGCCCGCGGTGCAGGCCTCCGAGCTGCTCGCGGCCGAAGGGATCGAGTGCAGCGTGGTCAACTGCCGGTTCCTCAAGCCGCTCGATACCGCCATGCTCGACGCCCTGACCTCCCGGCACCACACCCTGGTCACCGTGGAAGAGGGAACGATCGTCAACGGGTTCGGCGCGTATCTGGCAGAGACGCTCCAGACCACTCACCCCGAGACCCGCGTGGTGGCGTTGGGCGTACCCGACCGGCTGGTGGAGCAGGCGCCGCGGGCCGACCAGCTGGAGACCTTCGGGCTCACCGCCGGCGGGATCGCCCGGCGGATCACCGCGCTGCAGCACGAGGAGAGCCTCGAGGCGCGATGAAGGTCGGCGTCGTCGGGAATCCGCGGTACCGCGACCTCAAGGCGGTACTGGAGCACGTCGCGCAGATCGCTCCCGCCAAGGGGATCACCCTCTTCTGCGAGGAGCGACTCGGGCCGTTCTGGAGCCGGCAGATGCCGGTCCTGGAGCACGCCGAGCTCGACGCGCTGATCACCTTCGGGGGTGACGGCACGCTCCTCCGCGGCGCCCGGGTGCTGAACGGGCGCGAGACCCCCATCCTCGGCGTCAACCTCGGCCGCGTCGGCTTTCTCACCACCGCCACCCGCGAGACCCTCGACCCCGCGCTCGACGCCCTGGTGGCCGGGCGCTACGTCACCGAGCGCCGTCAGGCGCTCACTGCCGCCATCCGGGACGGCCAGGGCCACGAGCGCAGCACCCAGATGGCGGTGAACGACGTCGCCGTGCACAAGGGCGGAGTCGCGCGGGTGGTGCGGGTGAACGTGTTCATCAACGGGGAGAACGTCGGGCCCTACAGCGCCGACGGGATCATCGTCGCCACGCCGACCGGAAGCACCGCCTATTCGCTGAGCGCCGGCGGCCCCATCGTGGTTCCGGGCGTGGAGGCGATGGTGGTGACCCCCATCGCCGCGCACACGCTGGCGGTCCGGCCCCTCGTGGTCCCTGGCACCTATCGGATCGTGATCGAGCCGATGGCAGGCTGGGCCGACGATCTGCTGGTCTCGTTCGATGGGCAGACGGGCACCACCCTGGCGCCGGGCGAGAGCGTGGACGTGCGGCGCGCGGACCAGCGGGTCTGCCTCATTCGCCTCGGCGGCGACGGCTTCTTCGGACGCATGCGGCAGAAACTGCACTGGGGCGACCTGAGCGAGCGCGAAGCGGTCCGATGAAGCGATGCTAGCGGAGCTGAGAGTCCGCGACCTCGCGACGATCGCCGACGTCACCCTCACGCTCGGCCCCGGCCTCAACGTGCTGACCGGCGAGACCGGCGCCGGCAAGTCGATGCTGGTGGACGCGCTCGCCCTGCTGCTCGGCGAGCGGGCGACCAGCGGCAGCGTCCGGCCCGGCGCGGCCAAGACGATCGTCGAGGGCGCGTTCGAGGGGATCGATCGCGCCACCCGGGCGCTGGTCGAGGCACTCGGGCTCGACGTCGAGGATGGGCGCGTCGTGATCCGCCGCGAGGTCTCGGCCGAGGGGCGCTCGCGGGCCTGGGTCAACGGCAGCCCGACCACGGCCGCGGTCCTCGGCGAGCTCGGCGCCCTCCTGGTGGACCTCCATGGCCAGCACGAGACCCAGTCCCTTCTGCGCGCCGACGCCCAGCGTGACATCCTCGACGCCTTCGCCCACGCGGAGTCCGAGCGCGCCGCCGTGGCCGAGGCGTACGCCTCGGTCGCCCGACTCCGCGCGGATGAGACCACGCTGGCGCAGCGCCGGGATGAGGTCCGCCGCCGGGCCGATTACCTCCGCCACGTGGTGGAGGAGATCCAGAGCGCCAGGCTCAAGCCGGGCGAGGACGAGGCCCTCCAGATCGAGGCGCGTCGCCTGAGCCAGGCAGAGACTCTGGCGGAGCACGCGCAGCGGATCGCGGACGCGCTCGAGGGCGAGGCGGGGAACGCGCTCGGCGCGATGTCGCAGGCCGATCGAGCCCTCGGCGCGCTGGAAAAGTCCGATCCGTCGGTGTCCGGGTGGCGCGAGATGCTGGACGCCGCCTACGCCAACCTCAGCGAGCTCGCTCGGCTCGCCTCGGAGTACGCCGGATCGGTGGAAGAGGATCCCGAGCGGCTGGCCGAGGTCGAGCGGCGGCGCGACCGGATCTTCCGCCTCACCCAGAAATACGGCGCCGGGATCGACGAGGTGCTGGCCACCGGTACGCGGTCGGCGGAGGAGCTGGAGCTGCTCGATACGGCCGATACCGATCTTCGCGCCCTGGCCGCCCGTCGTGCGGCCGCCGAAGCCTCGCTCGGGACCTCGGCCGAGGCGCTGACGGCTCGACGGCATGAGGCGAGCGAGCGCCTGGCCCGTGGCGTCAATCGGCTGCTTCCCAAGCTCGGGCTTCCGGGCGGCAAGGTGTCCGTCGGCCTGGTCCCACTGGTCGAACCCGGAACCGCAGGGGCGGAGTCGGTACAGCTCGACGTCCAGCTCAACCAGGGACTCGAGGCCAAGCCGCTCGCACGGGTCGCCTCGGGGGGCGAGCTCAGCCGGCTCATGCTCGCGCTCAAGGTCGTGCTGGCCCGGCAC
>DASSML010000002.1:0-2581 GCA_035688895.1 Gemmatimonadales bacterium | reverse complement strand
ACCAGGTTGACCGCCCAGTCTCCTCCGCCCAGGGCCAGGACAGTGAGGACCCCCGCGACGACCAGCGTCGCTGCCGTGACCAAGGCGAGGGCGAGGCGCGCGAAGCGGCGGGGCATCCGCCCCAGAGTATCGTCCGGACGGTCGGAACGGAAACTGGACCTTAGTGCGATGCCGTACCGCTGCCCTCACTTGACCCTTCCAAGTCCAAGCGAAATATTCACTTTGAAGCGTTTGGCAGATTCGCCCATACTCCTCTCACCGGTACACTATTCTGGCCTCAAAACCGCTCGAACCGCCTAAGCTCACGCCTCGGACGGGGCCGACCGCGATGGGCGTGCTCGCAGAGGCGCCCCGGATCGACTCGTCCGAGCCCGAGGCCTCCGACGAAGCCCGGCCGGTGGTGTACGTGCTGGACGACGATGCCCAAGCACGCCGCGCCATTGGCCGTCTGCTGCGGACGGCTGGCTACCAGGTCGACCTGCTGGGCTCCGCCCAGGAGTTCCTCGCCTCCGAAGCCGGTCATCGCCCCGGTTGCCTCATCAGCGATCTCCGGCTCCCCGAAGTGAGCGGAATGGATCTGTTCGCCATGCTCCGGGTGTCCGGCCGGCGGATTCCCATCATCTTCATCACCGGCTACGGCGATATCGCCACCGGGGTCAGGGCAATGAAGCACGGCGCGGTGGATTTCCTCACCAAACCGGTGGATGACGAGGAGCTGCTCGCTGCGGTGGAGCGGGCGCTGAACCGGGACGCGAATACGCGCCGGATCGTCGGCGAGTTCCAGGACGTCGCCGCGCGGTTCCACCGCCTGACGCCGCGGGAGCGCGAAGTCTTCGACCTGGTCGTGCAAGGCATGCTGAACAAGCAGATCGCCGCCCATCTCGGGACGACGGAGCAGACCGTCAAAGTCCACCGCGGAAGGGTGATGCAGAAGATGGACGCGGGATCCCTGGCGGAGCTGGTCCATCTGTCCGAGCGCCTGGGCAACCGCGGGCGGTCCACCGCTCAGCACACTGATCATGAGTCAGCCTAGTCCGGCGACGGCCGTCCCGTGCCGGGTCATCGTCGTGGACGACGACGCGTCCGTGCGCGGGGCGCTCGGCCGCCTGCTCCGGGTCACCGGGCATCAGGTCCGGACCTACGCCTCGGCCGAAGACTTCCTGGGTGCCGCGCCGCACGAGGTGGACTGCCTCGTCCTCGACGTCTATCTCGGCGGCATGAACGGGTACGACCTCCACAGATTCCTGACCGCAGAGGGCCAGGCCCCACCGACCGTGTTCGTGACGGCCCACGACGAAGTGACGGTTGCCTCGATGAGCCTGGCTACCGACGGCGAGTGCCTCCGCAAGCCGTTCGACGACGACCACTTGCTCGGTGCCATCGCCCGAGCCTGCACGAAGGTCCAATAGGCTCCTTCCTCCCTACATCGTAGCGTTTGGATCCCCTATCGGGAGTGACCATGCTGCGGCGTTCGACGATCGGTATCACCGCCTTACTGGTGGGCCTGGCCGTTCCGGCCGTCCCCTGTGTGGCGCAAGGCACGGGTAACGTTCACGACCAGATCGAGCTGACCCGGGCGGAGGTTCGGGCCAACCGGCAGGACATCGTCCGGCGGTTGATGGACCTGACCGAGGAGCAGAGCCAGGCGTTCTGGCCGATTTACCGGAGCTACCAGGAGGAGTTAGCCAAGGTCGGTGACCAGCGGGTCGTCCTGATCGAGACCTACCTCAAGAACTCCGCGACCCTGACCGATGAGCAGGCGAAAGAGCTGCTGAATCAGAGCTTCAAGCTTCGCGAGAAACAGCTTTCGCTGCAGAAGAAGTACGTGGGCAAGTTCCAGAAGGTGATCCCGGGCGTCAAAGTCGCGCGGCTGTACCAGATCGAGAGCGTGCTCGACGCCGTGATCAATGCCAATCTGCACGCCGAGCTGCCCATGGCAGGGGACACTACCGCGCAATGATCGCGGAGCGGGGCCCGCAGAAACGCTGAAGCCCCGGTTTCCCGGGGCTTCGTGATTTCAGGCGGTTGGTCGTCAGTAGCCCTGGTGGCCGAGCTGCTTTCCGAACATCAGGCGGAACATCCAGGGTCGGTTGTAGGCGTCGATGTTGTCGAAGGCGTCGTTGAGCGCGAACGAATACCGGATGTCGACACCGAAGAAGGTGCCGTTGTCCCGCACGCTCGCGATCTGGAACCCGATCGGCCAGGTCCACTCGGTCCCATTGGCGTCGTCGCAGGCCACGCCCGCCCCAGCATCAGTGCTGCAGGAGACCTTGAAGCCGATGCCGATTCCGGTGTAGATCCGGCCCCGCGCTGCGCCGGCCCCGGTCACCGCGATGGCCCCGAACGTCACCGGGACCTCGATGTAGTCCAGGTGGACATTCCCGGGATCGCCTCCGCCCTTCTGGACCCAGTATCCCTCCAGCATCAGCGCGGTCCGCCCGGCGTTGTGACCGACGAACGCTCCGGCGGTCCCACCCCAGCGGCTGGTGGTGCTGCCACCGAAGTAGCCGCCCAGGTCACTCAGACTGGCACCGCCGATGAGACCCCCGAAATTGGTTCCGGGACCCTGGGCCAGGACGGG
>DASSML010000001.1:0-12411 GCA_035688895.1 Gemmatimonadales bacterium | reverse complement strand
GTCCGGGTGCGCTTGGCATAGACCATCGTCGCCGCCAGCCAGATCGCGACGGCGGGCACCAGGAAGGCCAGGCGGAATTGCCAGCCGGAGGCCAGCTCGAGGTCAGCCACCTTCTGGGCGATCCCGACCTGGAATGGGTTGAACGGGCTGAAGCTGGCCGCCACGAGCGAGGCGCCCAGGCTCATGGACACGGCGACCATCGGATTGTACCCGAGCCGCCGGGTGAGCAGGAGGAGGACAGGAACGAAGGCGATCAGCTCCTCTTCCATCTGGATCAGCATCCCGCCGGTGGCGAACGCCACGCCGGCGATCGGGATGACCAGCAGCCCACGCCCCGACAGCATGCGAACCATGGAGTTCACCAGCCGCGCCAGGGCGCCGGTCTTGTCCACGACCGAGAACGCCCCCCCGACCAGGAAGACGTAGAAGATGATCAGGCCCGCATCCAGCATTCCCTTGGGAATCGCGTCCAGGGCGTCCAAGGGGCCGACGGGCGTCGCGGGAACCGGGGCGTAGGTCCCCGGAACGACGAGGCTCCGGCCGGTGACGGGGTCTTCGTGGCGTTGGTACCGCCCGGCCGGCAGGATCCAGGTCAGGGCGGCGGCGAGGAGAATACAGCTGACGAGCAGGGCGAGCGGATGGGGAAAGTGGATGCGGTGCACCCGCTCGCTCACAGGGTGCGACACGAGTGGCTGACCGGCGGCCGGCGGCCGCATCCGATGCTCTCGTCCATCCCCCGGGCGAGGGGGCCGCAGGCGGCGGTCTGCGCCTGCTCGACCGCGGCCTTCTCGGTGGCGGCGGAGGCGGTCGCAGTCTGGCGGCCACCCTGGAACTCGACCGTGACGGTGCACTCGTAGCGCTGCGACGACATGGTCGAGTACAGCAGGAACGCCACAAAGGCGAGGACCGCGAGGATCGTCACCATGCGGGATCGCGAAGTCATGGGCTCGACGGGAAGGGGTGAGGTACTGTGGGACGGCGACGCTGCCTGGGCAGCGCGCTCCACAATATCTGAGTTTCATGGTCGGCGCGAAAGGGCATTGCAGATTCCTTCACGCTGACCAGGGTATGAACAGCGACGCGCCCACCGATTCTCCGCGTAGCTCCCGTGTGTAACGTCACTTGCGTCGCCCGGCCGTGCTCCGGTCCACCTTTTGCCCCCCGAGTGGCCGGTTACGCGCCCTACCCTGGCTCGTACCCCCCCTGATCGCAGATGATTGCCCGCCCGGTGGGCGGACGTGAGGCCGTGTGAAGGTACTGATCGTGGAGGATTCGCCGCTCGTACGGAAGATGTACGGGCTGGCGCTCTCGCCGCGCGAGCACCACCTCACCGCGGCGGAGGACGGCCGTCGTGCGCTCGAGATCCTGGCCGATCCGACCCAGTCGTTCGATCTCATCCTGCTCGACCTCCGGATGCCCGACATGGACGGGGTCGCCTTCCTGCGCGAGCTGCGCAGCAGCCCACGGCTGCGCATGCTGCCGGTGGTGCTCACGACGGTCGAGCCCGACGGCTCCGCGATGCTGGAAGAGGCCAAGGGGCTCGGCGTGACCGCCGTGGTCAAGAAGCCGTGGAAGCCGCAGCACCTCAAGCAGGTCGTCCACTCCGCACTCGCGGCACCGGGGAGGTGACATGGCGCACGCCTTTCTCTTCGTGGACGATTCGGCGCTGCACCACCAGATGTACCGTCTCATCTTCTCCCGCGGCGCGCTGGCCGGGAACACCCTTTACCATGCCACCAACGGGCGCGAGGGCTACGCCCTGCTGACCCAGCATCCCGAGCTGGCCCTGGTTTTCCTCGACCTCAACATGCCGGAAATGAACGGCCTCGAGGTGCTGGCCCGCCGCGCCGCGGAGCGCCTGCACCCCCAGGTACCCATCGTCTTGGTGACA
Source organism: Gemmatimonadales bacterium (assembly GCA_035688895.1). GTDB lineage: Bacteria > Gemmatimonadota > Gemmatimonadetes > Gemmatimonadales > GWC2-71-9 > CAVVWJ01. The sequence goes on along the minus strand of DASSML010000001.1, from coordinate 10,520 downwards.
ACCGAGAGCACCGAAGAGGACGAGGCTCGGGCGCGCTCCGCCGGCGCCTGGGACTATCTCCGCAAGCCGTTCCAGCCGGCCGACGTCGAGCGCCTCGTGGCCCGAGCGCTGGCCGAAGCCGCCGGAAGCGCCGCGTGAGCGCGGAAGACAACGCCTTCCGCGAGCTGATCGACGAATACGTCGTCGAGTGCCTCCCGCTGGCCGAACGGGCGGCCGACGCCCTGGTGGACCTCGAGCGCCGACGCCGGGCGGGAACCGGCGGCGACGAGCTCCTCGGTCCGGTGAAGGGCTGGCTGCATACGGTCAAAGGCAACTCGGCGATGATGGGCCTGACCCCGATTCAGGAGTCGGCCCACGCGCTGGAAGACCTCTGCGCCGCGCTGGCCGAGCACGGGGGTGGGGACGGCGCCGGGATGCTCGCGCTGCTGGTCGAGGGCGGCGGCCTGCTGGTGGACCAGGTGCGCGGGGCGTCGCGGGCTGGCGCGGTCGAGGGAGTCGCCGGCTGGCTCACTCGCGCGGCCGCGGCGCGCGGCGCCGCAACCGGCAACGGCAAGTCCGCGGACCGGCGTCGCGCCGAGCGACGCGGCGGCGCGGAGGCCGACGGCGCCCCCAACGTGGTACGGGTGGACTTCCGCCGGCTGGACACTCTGCTCGAGGTGCTGGGCGAGGGACTGATCGAGCAGGCCGCCGTGGCGGAGGCGTTCCGGCGGGTGGCCCGGCGCGCCGGATCCACGCCCGGGGTTCCCGAGCTGGACCATGCGATTCTGGCGCTGGCAAAGACGATGAAGCGGCTGGAGGCGGTGGTGATGGAGACGCGGCTGCTTCCCATCTCCAGCGTATTCGGACGCTTCCCCCGCCTCCTCCGGGGGGTGGCCGAGGGCGTGGGCAAGCGGGTGCGGCTGGAGACGAACGGGGGCGAGACGGCGCTGGACAAGGCGGTGCTCGATCGCCTGGGCGAGCCGCTGCTCCACCTCCTGACCAACGCGGTGGTGCATGGGATCGAGACGCCGGTCGAGCGTCGAGCGGCGGGAAAGCCCGAGGAGGGAATCCTGCGCCTAGGCGCCGTGTCACGCTCGGGGCGGGTTGCGATCGAGCTGAGCGACGACGGCCGTGGACTGGACGAAAGGCGCATCCTCGCGCGTGCCGAGGAGCTGGGCCTCGGTTCCGGGGGAGAGGACAGCGAACCCCACGCGCTGATCTTCCAACCCGGGTTCACGACCGCCGAGCAGGTCTCGGAGCTGGCCGGGCGGGGGGTAGGACTCGACGTCGTGGCCGCGGCGGTGCGTGCGCTCGGCGGCACCATCGCCGTCCGCTCCCGCCGGGGCGAGGGCACCGCGTTCCTCCTCGACATCCCGCTCACCCTGGCCATCGTGCGCTCCCTGATCGTGGAGGTGGATCAGGAGCGCTACGCGGTGCCGATCGCACAGGTGGCCGCGACGGTCCGGGCCGAGCCGCAGGCGCTGCACGAGATCAACCACCGCGGTGTGGCACTGTGGCGCGGGGGATTGATTCAGGTGACCGACGGCGGCGCGCTGTTGGGCACCGGAGGTCAGTCGGAGCGTGGGCGACGCTTCTACGTCGTGATCAGCTCCGGCGGGCGGCGGCGGGGGATCCTGGTGGACCGTCTCATCGGACATCAGGACGTCGTGGTGAAGGGCCTCGATCCGGCGCTGGGACGCCCCGACGTGGTGTCGGGCACCACGATCCTGGGAGACGGCCGAGTGGCCTGCATTCTCGATCCGGTGCGGATCCTCGAGCAGCGGGTGCCGGCATGAGCGACGCACTGCTCCGCTTCGCCGACGAGCTCGGCGCCGCCGGGCCGGCGGAAGTCGCCGCGCCGGTGGCGGAGCTGCATCTGGTGACCTTCACGCTCGACCGGGAAGCCTACGGGGTTCCGGTGCAGCGGGTACGGGAGGTCATCCGGGTCGGTGAGATCACCCGCGTGCCCCAGGCGCCGGAGCACGTCCGCGGCGTGACCAACCTGCGCGGGCGCATCCTCCCGGTGGTGGAGCTGCGCTCCCGGCTCGGTCTGACGCCGGCGGTGCTCACGCCCCGGAGCCGGATCGTGGTGACCGAAGCGCACGGGCGGATCCTGGGCCTGTTGGTGGATGCGGTGCTCCAGGTGACCCGGATTCCGGCCGACACGGTTCAGCCGGCGCCGGAGGACATTCGCACGCCCGAGGCCGACTGGCTCGCCGGGGTAGCCCGGCGGCCGGACCGGCTGCTGATCCTGCTGGACCTCGACGCGGTCCTGCTGCTGCAACGCTGACATCGAACCGAGGGGTAACGAGTATGGCGGGACGGCTCGAACAGACGATCAAGGACTGGACCATCCGGCGGAAGATCCTGACCGGGTTCTGCGCGGTGCTCGCCTGCACCGCGGCGCTCGGCTGGCTGGCCCTGCGGGGCCTCGACCGGATGAACGTCGCGGCCGCCCGGATCGTGCAGGGCGACCTGCCGTCGGCGGCGGCCGACCAGATCTACGGCGACGCCCGCATGAGCCTCCTGCTGGTCATGGTGGCGACCGCGGTCCTCGGTGTCGGCATCGCGCTGCTGCTGGCGCGGCTGATCGCCGACCCGCTCACCAGTCTCGGCATCCTGGCCGAGCAGGTATCCAAGGGCGACCTCACCGCGGACATCCGGAGCCAGTCGCGGGACGAGATCGGCTGGCTGGAGCACTCGATGCGCCAGATGGTGAAGAACCTGCGGGGGATCGTGAGTCAGATCTCTACCTCCTCCCGCACCGTCGCCACCAGCGCGGAGGAGATCTCCGCCAGCAGCACCCAGATGGCGCGCGGCGCCGAGGCGCAGTCGAGCTCCACCGAGGAGACCTCCAGCACGATGGTGGAGATCGCCTCGCAGATGCAGCACCTGGCCCGGAACGCCGAGGCCCTCGCGGCCAACGTGGACCAGACCTCGGCCTCGATCCAGCAGATGAGCGTGACGCTCACCCAGACCGCGCAGAACGGCGAGGTGCTCCTGCGCTCGGTCGAGACGGCCACCGGCACGCTGGGGGAGATGATCGGCAGCGTGGGCGAGATCGCCGGCCGGATGCACACGGTGGACGAGGTGAGCCGCCGCTCGGTGAGCGACACCCGGCAGAACGGCGAGCGGCTCCAGATCTCCATCACCACGATCGGCGAGCGGTCGGACGAGATCGGCAAGATCGTCAAGGTCATCGAGGAGATCGCCGACCAGACCAACCTGCTCGCGCTCAACGCCGCGATCGAGGCGGCGCGCGCGGGTGACGCGGGCAAGGGATTCGCGGTGGTGGCCGACGAGGTGCGTCGCCTGGCCGAACGGTCGGGACAGGCCACCCAGGAGATCGGCGGGGTGATCGAGTCGGTGCAGAAGGACACCCGCCACGCCGTGAGCCTGATGGAGCAGGTGCTGGCCGGGATCGTGGAATCCATCGGCAAGACGTCGACCCTGGTGGCCGAGGCCTCCCGCGCCGCGGACGCGCAGGCGTCGGACGCGCGCGAGGTGCTGCAGACGGTCAACCAGATGGAGGCCCTCGCCCGGCAGATCGCCGGCGCGGTGCGGGAGAACGCCTGCGGCGCCCAGGAGATCAGCGTCGCCGCCCAGAAGATGAACCACCTCACCCATCAGATGTCGGAGGCCGTCGGGGAGCAGAAGCGGGGCGGCGAGATGGTGGTGAAGGCGGTGGAGGCGATCGCCATGGTGTCCCGGCAGAACCTCGCCGCGGTGGAGCAGATGAACGCGGCCGCCAAGAACCTGGCCAGCGAGTCCGACTCGCTGCGGACCCAGGTCGAGCAGTTCACGATCTAGGAGGCCGCGATGGCGCCGAACGGAACCACGACCGTCGCGCAGCGGCTCGCCGCGCTGGACGCGCTGCCGGACGACGCGGCCCGCGAGCCGGCCATCCTCCACGCCCTGGAGGACGAGTCGCCGGCGGTGCGCGAGCGGGCCATCCGCCTGGCCGCCCGCTACGTCGAGCCCGCGGTGCTCGGTGCCATGGTGGCGGACGGGGTCGACGCCGTTCGCCGGAACGCCGCGCTCGCGGCCCTCGAATGCCAGGGGCCCTACGCCCTCCCGCACCTCCAGGCCATGCTCAGCCTGGCCGACGACGATGTGGTGATGTTCGCGCTTCAGATCCTGGCCCGGATCGGCGACCCGGCGGCGGCTCCGGCCGTGCTGCCGCTGATCCATCATCCCCAGCTCAACATCGCCCAGTCGGCCATCGAGGCGCTGGGCCGGCTCCGCAGCCGGGAGGCCGTGCCCGAGCTGCTGGCGCTCTTGCGCGGTGAGCTCTGGCTCCAGCTCGCGGCCATCGACGCGCTGGGCGCCATCGGCGACTCGACGGCGGTGGGGCCGCTGGTCGAGCTGGTCCCCGACTCGATCATGGCGGAGCCGGCGGTGCTGGCCCTGCAGCGCCTGGCCGACCCTGATTCGCTGGGTCCGATGCTGGCCCGGTTCCGCCTGGTCCGCGAGCGCAACCTCCAGGACGCGCTCCTGCTCGCGATCGGGGTGGTGCTCGACCTCCACGGCGATCCCGGGCCGATCACCCGCGCGTGGGGCGAGGAGCTGCGGCTCGATCCGGCCGGCGCGGTGACGGGCTACCTGCGGCTGGTGCTGACCGCGCCGGCTTCGGGCGACGATCTCGATGCCGAGGAAAGGTTCCGCGCGGCGGCCGCGCTGGTGGCCCGCGCGGACATCGCGCCCTTAGTGCCGATCCTGCTCGCCCGGCTCGGCGGCTCCGAGGCCCCGCACTGGGCCGACGCTGTGTTCCGGCCCCGGCCGGACGCGCTGCGGGCCCGCCTGGAGGAGCTCCTGGCCGACGCCGACCCGCGGGTCCGACGCGGGACGCTGGTGGCGCTGGTGCCCGAGTGCGAGGACTCGGCGCGCCTGCTGCCCCTGCTCGACGACGCTGCGGTGGAGGTGCGAGCCGCGGCATGCCGGGCCCTGGCGCTCACGGGAAGCCCCGAGGCGTCCACCCTGCTGATCCCCCTGCTCAAGTCCGGCAGCCCCGCCGAGCGGACCGCCGTGGTGGACGGCATCGCTCGGGGGCCGGAGGAGCTGCTGCCCGCGCTGACCCCCTGCCTCGCGCCCGGCGCCGCCGAGGACGAGATGATCGCGGCCCTGAGCGTGTTCGGCGTTCGTCCCTACCCGCCACTGGAGGAGCGCATCCTCGAGCTGGCGACCAGCCGGAGCATGCCGCTCCGGCGGGCCGCGCTCCGGGCGGCCTCGCGGCTCCCCGGCTCCAGGGCCGAGGTCACCCTGCTCCGCGCCCTGGCCGACCGGAACCAGCCGGTACAGCTCGAGGCGCTCGAGCTGCTGGTCCGCCGGGGCGGCGACCGCACCGCGGTGACGCTCCTGGCCCTGCTCGGCACCGGGGACTCGCTCCGCTACCACGTGATCCGGGCGTTGGGGCACCTGCAGGCCGGCGAGGCGGTAGGCCGGCTGCACCGACTCTATCCGACCTCCCCGCTGCACGAGCGGCTGGAGATCATCGAGGCGCTCACCCGGATCGGCGGGCCAGAGCTGGCCGACTTCCTGCGCGGCCGCCTGATGGAGGCAGAGGTCGAGATCCGCCGGGTTGCCGCGCGCGGGCTGGCCGACCTGGCCGACCCGGCCGACGCGCAGACCTTCCGCCGGCTCGCCCGCGATCCCGACTGGGGCATCCGGAACGAGGCGGCCCGGGGACTGGCCTGGTCGGGCGCCGCCGATGGCCGGGACGCGCTGCTCACCCTGGCGCGGGACGTCGAGCCGGTGGTGGCGCGGACCGCGCGGCAGTCGCTCGATCAGCTGGCCGGCCGGTCGGAGCCCGCGAGGCAGGTCCGGCGGACGGCATGAGCCGGGTCGAGCCGGCCGAGTGGAAGCTCGTCACCGATCTGATCGAGGAGCGGTTCGGCCTGACGTTCGACGGGGTGCGCGGGGAAATCCTGCAGGCTCGGCTGCAGCCGCGGCTCCGCACCCACCGGCTGGATTCGCTGCGCTCGTACTACCACTTCCTCCGCTACCATCCCGACGGCGAGGCCGAGCTGGCCCAGCTCGGCGGCCGGCTCACCAACAACGAGACCTACTTCTTCCGCGAGCCCCATCATTTCGAGCTGCTCACCGGGCGACTGGTGCCCGAACGGCGGTCCGAGCTGGAGCGGCGGCCGATTCGAATCCTCTCTGCCGGCTGCTCCTCGGGCGAAGAGGCCTACTCCATCGTGATCTCGCTGCAGAACGCCGGGTTCGAGCTGGCCGGTCCGACATGGGAAGTCGACGGCTGCGACCTCAACCCCGACCGTATCGCCCAGGCGCGCGACGGCGTGTACGAGGGCGGCTCGCTCCGGGTGTGCGACGAGGAGGCCCGGCGGCGCTACTTCCGCGAGGCGGATGGCCGATGGCGCCTGCGCGACCGGCACCGGAAGGGGACCCGGTTCTTCGAGGTCAACCTGCGCGCGCCCGGCGGCGTGCTCGGCTGGGCGGTGTACGACGTGATCTTCTGCCGCAACATGCTCATCTATTTCGGCGACCGTGCCTTCGCCGGCCTCATCGAGCTCTTCGGCCGCTCGCTCCGGCCCGGGGGCTACCTGCTGCTGGGCCACTCCGAGTCACTGCTCGATCGGGCGACCGAGTTCGAGCCCGTCTCCGCCGCGGGCGGCGTGGTCTACCGCAAGCGAGCCGCCGCATGACCCGGCGGGTGTTCGTGGTGGACGATTCGGCCTTCGTGCGCCGGGCCCTGACCCGGATCCTCGATCGGGCCACCGGCTACCATGTCGTGGGCGAGGCCGCCGACGCGGTCGAGGCGCTGGAGCGGATCCCGGCGCTCGACCCCGATCTCGTCACCCTCGACGTCGCCATGCCGGGGATGGACGGCCTGCAGCTCCTCCGCGCCCTCCTGCGCTGGAACCCCAGGCTTCGGGTGCTGATGCTCTCGGCGCACACCCGCCAGGGCGCCGCGGCTACGGTGGAGGCCCTCTCCGCCGGCGCGGTGGATTTCATCGACAAGTCCCGCTTCAACGTGATGGACCTGGAGAGTCTGCGGCGGGAAGTGCTGGAGAAGATGGATGCCTGCGCGCGGCGCGCCGCGCCCACCGGCGATACCCGCACGCCGGGCGTCCTCGATCCCTCCGCCGCGGCGCACTGCGCGCTCTGCGTGATCGGCGCCTCGACCGGCGGGCCCGCCGCGCTCCAGCGACTGCTGGAGCCGCTCGCGCCGGGCTTTCCCTTCCCCATCGTGGTGGTGCAGCACATGCCGGTGGGGTTCACCCGGCCCTTCGCCGATCGGCTCCGGGGACTCTGCCGGCTCGACGTGGCCGAAGCGGTGGAAGGCGAGCGGCTCACGCCCGGCAAGGTGCGGATCGCGCCGGCCGGGGTGCACCTCCGGATCACCGGGAACCTCGCCGTGGTGCTTTCGCCCGAGCCCGCCGGCGCGCGGCACGTGCCCAGCATCGACCTCACCATGAAAACGGCCGAGCGGGCCCGGCCGGGGCGCGTCCTGGGCATCCTGCTCACCGGGATGGGCGAGGACGGCGCGGAGGGCATGCAGGCGATTCGGGCGGGCGGGGGGCTCACCATCGCCGAAAGCGAGGCGAGCTGCGTGGTGTACGGAATGCCCCGGGCGGCGTGGGAGCGGGGTGGGGCGACGTCGCTCCTGCCGCTGCCCGACATCGCCGGCTTCCTGGCTCGGCTTACAGCAGCGTTCCCCGCAGGAGCAGCAGCGCGACGCTGAAGTAGATCACCAGGCCGGTGACGTCCACCAGCGTCGCCACGAACGGCGCCGAGGCGCTGGCCGGGTCGAATCCCACCCGCCGCAGCACGAATGGCAGCATCGAGCCGGCGAAGGAGCCGAACAGCACCACGCCGACCAGCGAGAACGCCACCGTGGAGGCGATGAGCAGGGGATGGGCCCCGTAGTCGTACCAGCCCAGCCGCTGCCACAGCACGATCCGCAGAAAACCGATGGCGCCCAGGATGACGCCGAGCGCGAGGCCGGCGAGGATCTCGCGGCTCGCCACCCGCCACCAGTCCCGCAAGCGCACTTCCTGCAGCGCCATCGCCCGGATGATGAGCGAGGTGGCCTGGGAGCCCGAATTCCCGCCCGAGCTGATGATGAGGGGGATGAACAGGGCCAGCACGACCGCCCGGCCGATCTCGTGCTCGAAGTGGCCCATCGCGGCGGCGGTGAACATCTCGCCCAGGAAGAGCGCGGAGAGCCAGCCGGCGCGTTTGCGGACCATCTGGCCCAGGCCGATCTGCAGGTACGGCTCGTCCACCGCGGCCATGCCGCCGAACTTCTGGACGTCCTCCGACAGCTCGCTGATCAGGGCATCGATCACGTCGTCCACCGTGACGATGCCGAGCACCCGGCCGGCGCTGTCCAGGACCGGAATGGCCAGCAGGTTGTACTTGGAGATCAGCCGGGCCACGTCCTCCCGGTCCACCAGCGGCCCGACGCTGATCGGCCGGCGCCCCACCGCCAGGGTGTCCACCCGCCGGCCCGCGTCGGCCAGCATGATCTCCCGGAGCGACACCACCGTGAGCAGGCGCTGATCCCGCGGGTGCAGCACGTAGATCGCATAGACCGTTTCCTTGGCCCGACCCACCTCGCTCACGTGCCGCCGCACCTGGTCCACGGTCCAGGTGGCCGGCACGCCCACGAACTCCGTGGTCATGAGTCCTCCCGCACTCGTCGGCGGGAAGGCCAGGAGCAGCTTGAGCGCTTCTCGAGTGGGCGCGTCCAGCACGTGGAACAGGCGGGCCCGGTCCGCCTCCTTGAGCGTGCGGAACAGGTCCACCTGCTGGTCGGAGGCCAGCGCCTCGATCAACGGGATCGCCCGGCTCTCGTCGAGGAGCTCGAAGATGTCGCCCCGCCGGTCCAGCTCAGGCTCGTCGAGCAGCTGCACGGCGAGATCGAACGGGAGGGCCGCCACCACCCGGGCGGCACCGGCCACCGGCAGCTGGTTCAGCGCCTCGGCCACGTCGGCCGGGCGGAGGTTCTCGACGGCGGCGAGGAGGTCTTCCTCGTCACCGGAGAGGAGGTAGAGCAGCTCGGGGGAGGGCGGGCTCGGGAGGGAGGTCACGGAGGCCCCCTTAGATGGCGACGGACTCCTGGATCCAGCGGAGATACGCGGGGTCGCCGTCGATCACGTCCTGGGCGACGATTTCCGGCACGTCGTAGGGGTGGAGCTCGCGGATCCGGCCGACCAGGGCCGGGAGCCGCTGCACGGTGGTCTTGAGCCGGCAGCTCCACTCCGTGGCGGTCTCGACGGCGCCCTGCCAGCGGTAGGTGCTCTGGAGCGGCCCGTCCACATGGGCACAGGCGGCGAGGCGCTCGGTGACCGCGGCGCTCGCGACCAGGTCCGCCGTGGCCCGATCGGGCACCGTGGTGCTGACCACAACGCACCCGGTCGCGGCTGGCATGTTCCGGAGGCGGCTATATTGCGCGGGTTATCGGGTGGCCGGGGCGCCCAGTCCGGGGGTCTCGGCCGGCTTCTTCCCATCGGCGATCGGCACGATGCCGACCCGCCACCCGCTCTTGAATCCAACGGTCAGGCGATGTCCGAGAGGATCGGCATCCACGGCTGCGACGTCGGGAAGCCCCCGGGCATATGAAACGGCAGAGTCGGTCCCCTTGGGGCCGACTTCGGCCAGCCGACGTCCGATCGCCACGGCTTCGGCCTGTTCCTTGCCGTAGCGAGCGTACTGGTCGCCCGGCACCGAGCCGTCGGCCGAGGACACCCGGGAGTAGAGGTCGTAATTGCGGCAGGACGGCGCCGCGAGCAGCACCAGCAGCACACCGACGCGTCGGATCATCGGCTCAGCCTCAGCGAGTGGATTTCCCAGAACGACACGCCCGAAGGTAATACGCCGACGGGATTTGCCATACCCGCACCATTGTAGGGATGCCCATGCCGATCGCCCCGCTGCGCTTCGCCCCCGTTCGGTCCGGGGGCCTGTGCTGCCTGTTCGCCCTGACCCTAGCGGCTCCGGCGGCGGTCGCCGCCCAGTCGCTCCATTCCGAATCGGTCGATTCGCTCCCCCAGGCGACGTCGATTCATTGGTGGCAGGGCGCCGCGGTCCTGGGCGGGGTGTCCGCATTGATGCTCCTCGACGGGACGGTCCGTCAGGATGTTCAGAGCCACCGGACTCCGGCCGGCGACCGCTTCGCAGAGTCGGTGCGCCATTTTGGCCAGCCCGAGGTCTACGGCACTGTCACGGTGGGTATTCTGGCCGCAGGGCTGGTCACCCAGAATCCGCGTCTCATCCGCACGGGCACCCGTGTCGCGGGCGCGCTCGCGGTCGCGGCCGTCGTGAGCAACGGCTTGAAGATGGTCGCCGGCCGGGGCCGCCCCGACAACCCGTACCTCGACCAGGACCCCGACGATTTCGGGCCGTTCAGCGGCCATGCGTCCTGGCCTTCGGGTCACACCTCCATGGCCTTCGCCTTCGCCACCTCCCTGGGCGATGAGCTTCACAACCCGGTGGCGCGCTACGGCCTGCTGGCGGCGGCCACGGCCGTCGGCTGGTCCCGGATCAACGACAACCGGCACTGGCTGAGCGACGTG